>NZ_JAMNDD010000019.1:0-73577 GCF_051812965.1 Salmonella sp. NW1250
GGCAGCGGCCAGGTGGTGAAATCCGGCGACGAGACGCTCACACTCTCCGGCGCCAATTCTTACACCGGCGGCACCCTCATCAGCGGCGGCACGCTGGTCGCCACTAGCGTTGAGGCGCTGGGAAGTGGCGACGTCACCGACAACGCCGTGCTGGAACTGAACACAGGCGGCACGTTCGACAATGCCATCAGCGGCAGCGGCCAGGTGGTAAAATCCGGCGATAAGACGCTCACGCTTTCCGGCGCCAATTCTTACACTGGCGGCACCACCATCAGCGGCGGTACGCTGGTCGCCAGTAACGTTGAGGCGCTGGGCAGCGGTGATATCGACAATTACGCCAGCCTGCAACTGAACGCCAGCGGCCAGTTCGTTACGGCAAATCTCACCACTCACGATAACGCCATCACTGCAATTGGCGCAGGCAGCGCATTGCGGGCAAATACGCTAACGCAGGAGGCGAACAGCACCCTGGCCGTACACCTGATCGACAGCAACAGCGGCGCCATCGTCACCGCCGACCACGCTAACCTGGGCGGTACGCTGGATATTACCGGCATCGGCAACGTGGCGAAATCCTGGACCCGCGACGCGTACGCCTACACGCTGATTGACACGGACAGCGCCATCAATAGCGACTTTGCGCAATTCACCGTAGCCGGTATGGACGCCAAACAGGTGGATTTTCTCACCGTCGATGGGCGCGTGAACGCCGACGACGACACCCGCTATGACGTAACCGCCTCGTTGTCCTGGTATGCCGACAGCGACAACGCCGCCACCGACGCCCACGGTACCTTCACCCTGAGCGAGCAAGGTCACAGCTTCACGCTGAACACCGCGCTGACGGACGTTGACGCCACGCTCAATCCCGACAGCGCCACCTACTGGGACGGCAAATCGCTCATCAAACGGGGCGCTGGCACGCTGATCCTGGGGGCGCAAAACACCTACAGCGGCGACACCGACGTGCAGGAGGGCGCGCTATGGCTGGCCGAAACGGCGACTATCGGCTCTGCGGGGAGCGCGCAGGCGGTTAATATCGCCGCGAACGCCGCCTTTGGCGGCCACAACTCCACGGTGAACGGCCATGTTAACAACCAGGGCAGCCTGTACTTTGTCGATACGTTCACCGTCAACGGCGATGTCGTCAACAGCAGCGCGATGATAAGCGGCAGCGACCAGCCCAACAATACGCTGACGATCGCGGGAAACTATACCGGCAACGACGGTCATCTCTATCTCAATACCCAACTGGGCGATGACAGCTCGCCCACCGATAAACTGATCGTCACCGGCGACACCGCCGGCAGCACCACGCTGCATATCACCAACGTCAATGGCCTGGGCGCACAAACGGTTAACGGTATTGAAGTTATTGAGGTGGGCGGTCAGTCCGACGGTGATTTTAGGCTCTACAAAGGGCATGTTGATATTAACGCCTGGACCTACACGCTGAAACAAGACGGCGGCGACTGGTACTTGCGCTCCGAGTCTGATGACGTGCCGGACGACGGCGGTGAGGTTACTCCGCCTGACGATGGTGGCGAGGTCACTCCGCCTGACGATGGTGGCGAGGTCACTCCGCCTGACGACGGCGGCGAGGTCACCCCGCCGGACGATGGCGGCGAGGTCACTCCGCCGGACGATGACGGTGAGGTCACTCCGCCTGACGACGGCGGCGATATCACTCCGCCTGACGATGGCGGCGATATCACTCCACCTGACGGCGGCGACGTCACGCCCGTGGCGCCGCAGTACCGCGCCGACATTGGCGTTTATCTCGGCAACCAGTGGATGGCGCGCAACCTGCAAATGCAGACCCTCTATGACCGGGAAGGCAGCCAGTACCGTTCCGCCGACGGCAGCATCTGGATGCGTTTTAAGGCCGGTAAAGCCGAATCGCAGGCGGTTAACGGCAATGTAGATATCGACAGCGACTACTCGCAGTTCCAGCTCGGCGGCGACATCCTGACCTGGAGCGACGGCGCGCAGAGCGTCACCGTTGGCCTGATGGGCAGCTACATCAACGCCAGCACCGACAGCACCGGCAACCGGGGGGCGGACGGCAGCCAGTTCTCCGCCAACGGTAGCGTGGACGGCTACAACCTCGGCCTCTACGCCACCTGGTTTGCCGATGCTCAAAGCCATCGCGGGGCTTACATCGATAGCTGGTATCAGTACGGCGCTTACAACAACAGCGTGGATAACGACGGACTCAGCGCCAGCCGTTACGACTCCGCCGCGCACGCCGTCTCGCTGGAAACGGGTTATCGTTATGATATTGCGTTAAGCAACCGCAACACGGTCAGCCTGACACCGCAGGCGCAGGTCACCTGGCAGCGCTACAGCGCCGACACGGTTATTGACGATGGCGGTACCCGCATCAGCGGCCAGAACGATGATAGCTGGACGACGCGCTTAGGCGTGCGTGTGGACGGTAAACTGTACAAAGAGAGCGGCAGGATCCAGCCGTTTATGGAGGTCAACTGGCTGCACGCCAGCGACAATGCCTCGGCCACCTTTGGCGACACGAAGGTATCGCAGGATTTGCCGAACGACCGCATGGAAGTGAAAGTGGGGATTCAGGCAAACGTCAGCGAACGGCTAAGCGTTTACGCCCAGGCCGCTGGTCAGAAGGGAAAGAACGACTACGGCGACGCCAGCTTTAGCCTGAACATGCGCTATAACTGGTAGGTTGCTGACCAGGCATAGTACAACATTTATGCCGGATGGCGGCTACGCCTTATCCGGCCTGCAGGGTTATCAATATAGGATAATTCGTAGGCCTGATAAGCGAAGCGCCATCAGGCGTTGGGTGAGGCGTAGGTTGGGTAGAGCGCAACGCAACATTCGGTATCCGGTTCCGCAAGCAGGCAGTGGAACAACTCTCCCAACTGTTTTCGTGACCCGTTTCCCAGATAAATGTCTGTCTCATCGACTTCAATGGGAAAAATTTGATCTGAAGCGTATTTCTGTCAGCGTTTTTCAGGGCGTCCGATCGCGCTCAGTTCATTATTTCGTGTGATGGCGGCATATAATATCTTTCCATCAATAACGTGAGTGTCGGCACAGCTTAATGGATTGCTGTCTGGTGGGTTGTAAAAGGAAGCATCGGCGAGGGCACAGTGCAGATTGTCCCCCATCTTATATATTCACTTTTGGTAAATCGGTCACTGTAAATAGTGTTCTTTACGCAGAATCTGTGGGTCGAACGCCAGCAACTGATTAAGCCTGTCATCTTAAACGTAAATATTATTTGCCTCAAAAATATAATTATCTTTTTTATTATGGATGGTTATTAACTCAGGTAATACCATTTTCTACTTTCGCCATGCAGATAATAAAAGTAAAGCGGAATATAATGCAGGACATCTGCAGAGAGTTACCCGAATATAATTGAAAAGGAATTTGTATGCTTAATGGAAAAACATTAATGCTGTTGTTGGGTGGAGTTGTTCTCTCGGGCTGTGGGCCGGAGCCCTCCGACCCGCAGGGAAATAATCCGGCTGAGTTAAAACAGGAGCAGGCTATCCAGAAAGAAAATAGCGCTCAGGCCGGGGATGACACTGTCCAGAAAAGACAAGCCGAGGCCGCCCAACAGGCTGCGAAAAAAGCAGCCGAATATAAAGCGAAAGCTGAAGCCAAAGCCCTGGCAGATGCCAAAGCGGGATCTCTGGCAACAGCCGAAGCACCGCAACATGAAATGCGGACACGTGCCTCGGCATCAAAAGCGTTCGCTGCACAAGGCGGTAATGTAATGGGGACCGCGCGTTACGAACACTACGATGAAAATCCGATTAAACAGGTAAGTCAGGCGCCGCTCGCCACGTTTAGTCTGGATGTAGACACTGGCAGCTACGCTAACGTGCGGCGCTTTCTGAATCAGGGGCAACTGCCGCCGCCGGAAGCCGTGCGGGTAGAAGAGATGCTCAACTACTTTCCCGCCCCTCAGCCCGTTGCGGATAAGCAGGATAACACTAAACCCATTGCGGCCTGTATACCGATGCCATTTGCGGTTAAATACGAACTGGCTCCCTCGCCGTGGAACGCGCAGCGTACGCTATTAAAAGTTGATGTTCAGGCCCGGGACATGCAGACCAGAGATCTACCACCTGCCAACCTGGTTTTTCTCATTGATACTTCCGGCTCTATGCAGCCAGCGGAACGCCTGCCGTTGATCCGGTCGGCGCTAAAACTGTTGGTGAACGATCTGCGTGCGCAGGATAACATCACGATTGTGACCTACGCGGGCGGCACTCACGTCGCGCTGGCGTCTACAGCGGGAAATAACACAACCGCGATTAAAGCGGCAATTGATAATCTGGATGCTTACGGGAGTACCGGTGGTGAAGCGGGATTACGACTAGCCTACGAGCAGGCCGAAAAAGGGTTTATCAAAGGCGGCGTTAACCGCATTTTGTTGACCACCGACGGTGATTTTAACCTCGGTATTACCGATCCCAAAGACATCGAAGCGCTGGTAAAAAAAGAGCGCGAGAAAGGTATTACTTTATCTACGCTGGGCGTCGGCGATGACAATTTCAACGAAGCCATGATGGTGAGAATTGCTGATGTGGGTAACGGTAATTACAGCTACATCGACTCCCTCTCCGAGGCGCAAAAAGTCCTCAAAGATGAGATGCATCAAACGCTGGTCACCGTTGCCAAAGATGTAAAATCGCAAATCGAATTTAATCCGCAGTGGGTGACTGAGTACCGGCAGATTGGTTATGAAAAACGCCAACTGCGCGACGAGGATTTCAATAACGATAAGGTTGATGCCGGTGATATCGGCGCGGGTAAACACGTCACGCTATTCTTTGAACTGACGCTTAACGGGCAGAAAGCCTCGGTGGATAAACTGCGCTACGCTCAGGACAAAGCCGCCTCAAAGCCAACAAAATCAAGCGAGCTGGCGTGGATCAAATTGCGCTGGAAAGCGCCGCAGGGCAGCGAAAGTACATTAGCCGAGTTCCCGGTCGTTATGGGAAAGATGCCGAGCTTTGCTGACGCCTCTGAAGATTTTCGTTTCCGCGCGGCGGTAGCGGCTTTCGGGCAAAAACTGCGTGGCTCAGAAACGCTGGCAGATACGAGCTGGCCGCAAATTATTAAATGGGGTGAACAGGCGCGCGGGGAAGATAAACAAGGCTATCGCGCGGAGTTTATTAAACTGGTAAAACTGGCGGAAGGCTTGTCTCACTAAGCGTCAGGGGATGCCTGTACTGTAGGCATCCCCTGTTACGTCAGGCGCTTTTGCGGCTGATCAGTGGTCCCTGGCTGTTTGTTGCTGCGCGCTCCAGCACTTCCTGAATGACCGAAGAGAGTTCGTTAATCTCAAACTTGGCCACGTAGCCGTCGGCCTGCACTTTACGTATATGATCTTCGTTGGCGCTGCCGGAAAGGGAAGAGTGAATAACGACCGGGATCTTTTTCAGCCGTTCATCGGTTTTAATTTTACGCGTTAACGTAAAGCCATCCATCTCCGGCATCTCAAGATCTGTCAGGACCAGCGCGATTTTCTCGCTAATTGGCTTACCTTCGGCCTCCGCTTCCTGCGCCAGTTGCTGGATTCTCTCCCATGCATCCTTGCCGGTCACATGCATCTGATGCGGAATTCCCATCGCGTTCAGCCCTTTTTCCAGCATCGCGCGGGCGACTTTGGAGTCTTCCGCCACAATGGCTACCGCGCCAGGGGTAATATAAAATTTATTGGTCTTCAGATTGGTGGCGCGCAGATCGTGGCTGGAGGGGACAATATCATAAAGAATCTGCTCAACGTCGAGCACCAGCGCCAGGTTGTTGGTTTCTTTGTTGTCATCCAGGCAGGCAATACTGGTGATGTAGCGACCGTTGACGGCTTTCTCGGCGGTATGCACCTGTTGCCAGTCAAGACGCATAATATTTTCCACCGACTCGACGGCAAATGCCTGTACGCTGCGCGCATATTCGGTGATCAGCAAAATATTCAGCCCGGTTTCCGGCTTGCAGCCCGCTACCGCTGGTAAATCAATCACCGGAATGACCTGATCCCGAATATTGACCATGCCCAATAGCGGCGCTTTCATGCCTGCCGGGCGCGTAAAGGCGGGCATTGGTACGATTTCGCGCAGCTTAAATACATTGATGCCGAACAGCTCTGACTTCTGTTCATGCAGCGATGTACCAAGACGGAATAACAGCAGTTCAAAACGGTTGGACAGGGTTAAATTGGCCCTGTCATCAATATCTTTCTGAAAATTGTCCATCCTAACCTCATTATGAAAGCCTGCCTTTTTTAGTGTTATCGGCAATGAGGACAAAAAATGGAGCGCTAAACCGGGAAAACAGAAAAATCGTAAGCCAGCTCCGTCGCCGGGAAAATAGCGCGGCATTCCGCCAGTAAGCGCTGACAGCCTTTATCGTCATAGCGTGAGCTAATATGGGTCATGATCAGCCGACCGACGGCAGCTTCCCGCGCCAGCGTCGCGGTTTGACGGGTGGAGCTGTGTCCGCGAGCGTTGGCTTTCTCCTCCATTGACGCATCCAGCGTGGTTTCATGGACCATCACATCCACGCCTTGCGCCAGCGCGAGGGCGGCCTCGCAGGGCGCGGTATCGCCGAAAATCGCCACTGATTTCCCGGCCACGGCGGGAGCAAGGTAGTCGGCGCCATTGATCTGCCTTCCATCGGCAAGCGTGACGGTTTTTCCTGCCTTCAACGCCTGAAACAGCGGGCCGGGCGTAACGCCTGCGGCTTTTAACGCCCTGGCATTCAGCGCGCCAGGCTTGTCATGTTCAACAACACGATATCCGTAGCACTCCAGTGGATGCTCCAGCCTGAACGCGGTCACTTTACGCAGACCGTCGTCAAGAATATCGCCTGCGCTAATTTCTTCAATTTGCAACGGAAAATCGGTCCATGAACCGCTAAGGCGCAGTGTGGTTGCAATAAACTCACGCACGCCTTGAGGCCCGTATACGGTTAGCGGATGGGGATTCCCCGCCATCGACCGGCTGCATAGCAGACCCGGCAGGCCAAACAGATGATCGCCGTGAAGATGGCTGATAAAAATGCGCTCAAGCTTACCGGGATGAAACGCGGTATTAAGCATTTGATGCTGTGTCCCTTCGCCGCAATCAAAAAGCCATACTCCCGGCTGCGTTGGATGTTGCAGATGTAATAAAATTGCCGTTACATTGCGTGAGCGCGTGGGAACGCCTGCGGACGTACCTAAAAAAATTAATTCCATCTTGTCCATACACGTTTGGTTATCGTTTAACCCAAGATTACCACAACACAGGAGCGCATCATGATTGACTGGCAGGATCTCCACCATAGCGAACTTACCGTTCCTCAACTTTACGCGTTACTCAAATTGCGCTGCGCAGTCTTTGTGGTAGAACAGCGCTGTCCTTACCTGGATGTGGATGGCGATGATTTAGTCGGCGACAATCGGCATATTCTGGGCTGGCATCAGGATGAGCTGGTGGCGTATGCGAGGATTCTGAAAAGCGATAACGAATCAGACCCGGTTGTCATTGGCCGGGTGATCGTCAGCGATGCCTGGCGAGGGGCGAAACTGGGCCAGCAATTAATGGCGAAAACGCTGGAATCTTGTGGGCGGCACTGGCCGGATAAGCCGCTATATCTGGGAGCGCAGGCGCATCTGCAACCTTTTTATGCGCGGTTTGGTTTTATTCCGGTCACCGATGTTTATGACGAAGACGGCATTCCGCACCGGGGAATGGCGCGGGAGGTTCATCAGGCATAAACCGAAACCGTTGACTATAGTTAGGAGCAGGTGTTAACACAACGGAGAATGAGAATGTCATATCAATTTGGTGAATCACGTGTTGATGATGATCTGACTTTGCTCAGCGAAACGCTGGAAGAGATTTTACGTTCCTCAGGCGATCCCGCCGATCAAAAATACATTGAGCTGAAAGCCCGCGCGGAACAAGCGCTGGAAGAGGTGAAAAACCGCGTAAGCCATGCGTCGGATAGCTATTATTACCGGGCAAAGCAGGCCGTTTATAAAGCGGATGACTACGTTCATGAAAAACCCTGGCAGGGTATTGGCGTAGGCGCGGCGGTAGGACTGGTACTTGGACTGCTGCTGGCGCGGCGCTAAATCCCCCCACTGAACAGAATTGCAACCCTCCCTAAATGAGGTACTGCTTTTTTAGGGCAGTACCCCGTATAATGTGGGGTTTTTAACAGGGAGGGTCCGCGTGCATTCTATTACTACTGCGCTGGAAAATCTGACGCGTCAGCTATCGCAAGAGATACCGGCGACGCCAGGGCTTTGCGTTTTCGATGCGCCTTTCCCTTTAAACGATGCCTTCGATGCATTGAGCTGGCTGGCCAGCCAGTCATCCTTTCCGCAATTCTACTGGCAACAGCGCAATGGCGACGAAGAAGCTGCCGTTCTCGGGGCAATCACCGTTTTTTCATCGCTCGATCTGGCGCAACGGTTTTTACGTCAGCACGCGCAGCCTGACCTGCGTATTTGGGGGCTGAATGCGTTCGAGCCGAAAGAGGGCTACTTATTGCTGCCGCGGCTGGAGTGGCGACGTAGCGGGGGTACGGCGACCTTACGCTTACATCTGCACAGTGACGTTTCGCTACGCGATGATGCGCGCCAGGCGAAAGCGTTTCTCGCTTCTCTGGTCGGCATTAAGCCTGTTCCGGCGCTACGCCTTTCGCTCACGAGCGAACAACACTGGCCGGACAAAGACGGTTGGGTGAAGCTGATTCAGCAGGCCACCCACACCATTGCGCAAGAGGCGTTTGATAAAGTTGTGCTGGCGCGGGCCACCGACTTACAATTCTCCCGTCCGGTCAATGCCGCCGCGATGATGGCGTCCAGTCGTCGTTTAAATCTCAACTGCTACCACTTTTTTATGGCTTTTTCCGCCGATACCGCCTTTTTGGGATCATCGCCGGAGCGGCTCTGGCGGCGGCGTGAAACGGCGCTGCGTACCGAAGCGCTGGCCGGGACGGTGGCGAACCATCCGGATAACCATAAAGCCTGGCAGCTTGGCGAATGGTTAATGAAAGACGATAAAAACCAGCGAGAAAATATGCTGGTTGTCGAAGACATCTGCCAGCGACTGCAAAACTGCACCCACTCGCTGGATGTGCTGCCGCCGCAGGTGCTCAGACTGCGCAAGGTACAGCATTTGCGCCGCTGTATCTGGACGGCGCTTAATCAGGCGGACGACACGCTCTGCCTGCACCAGTTACAGCCTACCGCAGCGGTCGCCGGGATCCCTCGTGAACCCGCGCGTTGTTTTATAGAACAACATGAGCCGTTCGAACGTGAATGGTATGCCGGGTCGGCAGGCTATCTCTCCACGCGGCAAAGTGAGTTTTGCGTGACGTTACGTTCAGCCAAAGTGACGGCCAATGTGGTGCGATTGTATGCCGGCGCGGGAATCGTCCGCGGCTCCGATCCGGAACAGGAATGGCAGGAAATAGATAATAAAGCGGCCGGGTTACGTACCTTATTGCAGATGGATGCGTAATGAGTCACATATTCCCGACCCATATCAATAATCCATTTTTGCAGCTCTTTATACTTAGTCCCAATGATTGATACCGGACAAACTCATGTCAGTAAGTGCATTTAACCGGCGCTGGGCGGCGGTCATCCTGGAAGCCTTAACCCGTCATGGCGTCAGGCATGTTTGTATCGCCCCTGGTTCCCGTTCCACGCCGCTCACGTTGGCGGCGGCAGAGAATCCTGCTTTTATTCACCATACGCACTTTGATGAGCGTGGGCTTGGTCATCTGGCGTTAGGGCTGGCGAAAGTCAGCCAACAGCCGGTTGCCGTTATTGTCACTTCAGGTACCGCCGTGGCGAACCTCTATCCGGCGCTGATTGAGGCGGGTCTGACGGGCGAGAAGCTCATTTTACTTACCGCCGATCGCCCGCCGGAGCTGATTGACTGCGGCGCCAACCAGGCGATCCGTCAGGCGGGGATGTTTGCCTCGCACCCCTCCCAAACTCTGTCGTTGCCGCGTCCCACGCAGGATATTCCGGCGCGCTGGCTGGTGTCGACCATCGACAATGCGCTCGCCATGCTTCATGCGGGCGCGCTGCACATTAACTGTCCTTTTGCCGAACCGCTGTATGGCGATATGAATGACACCGGTCTGGTCTGGCAGCAGCGCCTCGGCGACTGGTGGCAGGATGAAAAGCCCTGGCTGCGCGAAGCGCGTCGACTGGAAAGCGACAAACAGCGCGACTGGTTCTTCTGGCGACAAAAACGCGGCGTCGTTGTCGCCGGGCGTATGAGCGCGGAAGAAGGCAAAAAAGTGGCGCAGTGGGCGCAAACTCTGGGATGGCCATTAATTGGCGACGTATTGTCGCAAACCGGGCAGCCGCTGCCGTGCGCCGACCTGTGGCTCGGCAACGCCAAAGCGGTGACCGAACTGCAGCAGGCGCAGATTGTCGTCCAGCTTGGCAGTAGCCTTACCGGAAAACGCTTACTGCAATGGCAGGCAACCTGCGAGCCGGAAGAGTACTGGGTAATCGACAATATTGAAGGTCGTCTGGACCCGGCGCACCATCGTGGACGCAGACTGGTAGCGAAAATCGCCGACTGGCTGGAGATGCATCCGGCGGAAAAACGTAAACCGTGGTGTGTAGAGATCCCGCGTCTGGCAGAACTGGCGTGGCAACGGGTGGTCGCGCAGCGAGACACCTTTGGCGAAGCGCAGCTGGCGCACCGTATCCGCGACTATCTGCCGGAGCAGGGGCAATTGTTCGTGGGCAATAGTCTGGTGGTGCGTCTGATCGACGCGCTGTCACAGTTGCCGGCTGGCTATCCGGTATACAGCAATCGCGGGGCGAGCGGCATTGACGGCCTGCTTTCCACGGCGGCGGGCGTGCAGCGCGCCAGCGCCAAATCGACGCTGGCTATCGTCGGCGATTTATCCGCGCTGTACGATCTTAACGCGCTGGCGTTACTACGTCAGGTATCCGCGCCGTTTGTGTTGATTGTGGTCAACAATAACGGCGGGCAGATCTTTTCCCTGCTGCCGACGCCGCAAAGCAAACGTGAGCGCTTTTATTTGATGCCGCAAAACGTCCATTTTGACCATGCGGCTGCCATGTTTAACCTGCGCTATCATCGCCCGGAAAACTGGGAAGAACTGGAGTCTGCGCTGGCTGGCGCGTGGCGAACCCCGGCGACAACGGTGATTGAGCTGGTGGTAAACGATACAGATGGCGCGCAGACGCTGCAGCAACTTTTGGCTCAGGTAAGCCATCTATGATGTTGCACGCGCAGCACATGCCCGGACAGCCTGGGGCGCCCTCGCTGGTTTTCCTGCACGGTTTTTCTGGCGATTGCCGTGAATGGCAGCCGGTTGGCGAACAGTTTCACGGCTGTTCGCGGCTTTATATTGACTTACCGGGACATGGCGGATCTACGGCTATTCCGGTCGGCGGCTTTGCCGATGTCATCAGATTGCTGCGCGCTACGTTAATTAGTTACAACATACTAAAGTTTTGGTTGGTGGGATACTCCCTTGGCGGCCGGGTGGCGATGATGGCAGCCTGCCAGGGAATACCAGGCCTGTGCGGCCTGGTGGTCGAAGGCGGTCATCCGGGGCTGCAAAATGAACAGGCGCGCGCTGAAAGACGATTGTCCGACGGGCGCTGGGCAGAGCGTTTTCGTCGTGAACCCCTGACTGAGGTTTTTCACGACTGGTATCAGCAGCCGGTGTTCGCCTCGCTGACGGCGCAGCAAAGGCAGGCGCTGACGGCGCTGCGTAGCCAGAATAACGGCGAAACGCTGGCTGCGATGCTGGAGGCGACATCGCTTGCCGCCCAGCCGGATTTACGCGAGGCGCTCAACGCGCTGGCATTTCCGTTTTATTATTTATGTGGCGAACGCGACAGCAAATTCCGCGCCCTGGCGCAGGAAGTGGCGGCGACATGCCATGTTATTCGTAACGCCGGACACAACGCGCATCGGGAAAACCCCGCTGGCGTGGTAGACAGTCTGGCTCAGATTCTGCGTCTCTGACTAAAGGACACACTATGATCTATCCTGATGAAACAATGCTTTACGCACCGGTAGAATGGCACGACTGCTCGGAGGGTTACACCGACATTCGTTATGAAAAATCCACCGACGGTATTGCAAAAATCACCATTAATCGTCCACAGGTGCGCAATGCATTTCGTCCGTTGACCGTCAAAGAGATGATTCAGGCGCTGGCGGATGCCCGTTACGACGACAACGTGGGCGTGATTATTCTGACCGGCGAAGGCGATAAAGCGTTTTGCGCGGGCGGCGACCAGAAGGTGCGCGGCGATTACGGCGGTTATCAGGATGACTCCGGCGTGCATCACCTGAACGTGCTGGACTTCCAGCGCCAGATTCGCACCTGTCCAAAACCGGTTGTCGCGATGGTCGCGGGTTACTCCATCGGCGGTGGTCATGTGCTGCACATGATGTGCGACCTGACCATCGCGGCGGAAAACGCCATCTTCGGCCAGACCGGTCCGAAAGTCGGCTCCTTTGACGGCGGTTGGGGCGCTTCGTATATGGCGCGTATCGTTGGTCAGAAGAAAGCGCGTGAAATCTGGTTCCTGTGCCGCCAGTACGATGCGCAACAGGCGCTGGATATGGGGCTGGTTAACACCGTCGTTCCGCTGGCGGATCTGGAAAAAGAGACCGTGCGCTGGTGCCGCGAAATGTTGCAAAACAGTCCGATGGCGCTGCGTTGCCTGAAAGCGGCGCTGAATGCCGATTGTGACGGTCAGGCCGGGCTGCAGGAGCTGGCGGGCAACGCTACCATGCTGTTCTACATGACCGAAGAAGGGCAGGAAGGCCGTAACGCCTTTAACCAGAAGCGTCAGCCTGACTTCAGCAAATTCAAACGGAACCCATAATGCGTAGCGCGCAGGTATACCGCTGGCAGATCCCCATGGACGCGGGGGTGGTTCTGCGCGACAGGCGGTTAAAAACTCGCGACGGGCTGTATGTTTGTCTGCGTGACGGCGAGCGTGAAGGGTGGGGAGAGATCTCCCCGCTGCCGGGCTTCAGTCAGGAAACGTGGGAAGAGGCGCAGACGGCGCTCCTGACATGGGTGAACGACTGGCTTCAGGGGAGCGAGGGATTACCGGAGATGCCTTCGGTCGCGTTTGGCGCAAGCTGCGCGCTGGCGGAACTGACTGGCGTCTTGCCGGAGGCGGCGGACTATCGCGCTGCGCCGTTATGCACTGGCGATCCTGACGATTTGGTGCTGCGGCTTGCCGATATGCCCGGCGAGAAAATCGCTAAGGTCAAAGTGGGTCTCTATGAAGCGGTACGCGACGGCATGGTGGTTAATTTGCTGCTGGAGGCGATCCCGGATCTGCATCTGCGTCTGGATGCGAATCGCGCCTGGACGCCGCTAAAAGCCCAACAGTTCGCAAAGTATGTTAATCCGGACTACCGCGCTCGTATCGCCTTTCTCGAAGAACCGTGTAAGACGCGGGATGATTCCCGCGCCTTTGCCCGTGAAACCGGCATCGCGATTGCCTGGGACGAAAGTCTGCGCGAAGCGGATTTCACCTTTGAAGCCGAAGAGGGCGTCAAGGCTGTGGTTATCAAACCTACGCTGACCGGATCGCTTGATAAAGTGCGTGAGCAAGTCGCTGCCGCCCATGCGTTGGGACTGACGGCGGTCATCAGCTCTTCGATCGAGTCCAGCCTCGGCCTGACGCAACTGGCGCGGATTGCCGCCTGGTTGACGCCGGGAACGCTGCCCGGACTGGATACCTTGCATCTGATGCAGGCGCAACAGGTTCGCCCCTGGCCCGGTAGCGCGTTGCCTTGTCTGAAGCGTGATGAGCTGGAACGACTGTTATGACATTCACGGACTGGCCGTGGCGCCACTGGCGTCAGGTTCGCAGTCAGGCGCCCGCTCTGCGCCTGAACGATGAAGTGCTAAGCTGGCGCGCCCTCTGTGAGCGTATTGATGCGCTGGCGGACGGGTTTGCCGCGCAGGGCGTACGCGAGGGCGACGGTGTTCTGCTGCGCGCCGGGAATCAGCCGCGCACTCTGTTGGCATGGCTTGCGCTGATGCAGTGCGGCGCGCGGGTTCTGCCCGTCAATCCGCAGTTGCCCCAGACGTTGCTGGAGGCGCTGGTGCCGAAGTTAACGCTGCGTTTTGCGCTGACACTGGAAGGCGAAAACGCGTTTTCCGGATTAACCGCGTTGCAGATACAAAAGAGCACAGCGGCGTATGCTGTGGCCTGGCAACCGCAGCGTCTGGTTTCCATGACGCTGACATCGGGTTCCACAGGATTGCCAAAAGCGGCTGTACATACGTGCCAGGCGCATCTTGCCAGCGCGCAGGGCGTGCTTTCGCTAATGCCGTTTGGCCGTCAGGATGACTGGCTGCTATCGCTGCCGCTGTTTCATGTATCCGGGCAGGGTATTATGTGGCGTTGGCTCTTCGCCGGGGCGCGCATGACGGTACGCGATAAGCAACCGCTGGAGCAGATGCTGGCAGGGTGTACTCATGCTTCGCTGGTGCCGACGCAGCTATGGCGGCTGCTGGCGAATCGGGCGGCGGTGACGCTGAAAGCCGTTTTGCTCGGCGGCGCGGTGATTCCGGTTGAACTCACCGACCAGGCCAGCAAACAAGGGATTCGCTGCTGGTGCGGGTATGGGCTCACGGAGTTCGCGTCTACGGTATGCGCCAAAGAGGCCGATGGTTCGGATGATGTTGGCGCGCCGCTTCCCGGCAGAGAGATCAGAATCGTCGATAATGAAGTCTGGCTGCGCGCCGCCAGTATGGCGGAAGGTTACTGGCGTGATGGCAAACTGATCCCGCTGGTTAATGACGAAGGCTGGTTTGCCACGCGCGATCGCGGCGAGCTGAACCACGGCAGGCTAACCATCGCCGGGCGGCTGGACAACCTGTTCTTTAGCGGCGGCGAAGGCATTCAGCCGGAGGAAGTCGAACGCGTTATTAATGCGCATCCGCTGGTGCAACAAGCCTTCGTCGTGCCGGTAGAAGATAAAGAGTTTGGTCATCGTCCCGTTGCGGTTGTGGAGTATGCATCGCAGGCCGGAGACGTGAACCTCGCTGAATGGGTTCGCGATAAGCTGGCGCGTTTTCAGCAGCCGGTTCGCTGGTTGACGCTGCCGTCAGAACTGAAAAACGGAGGGATTAAAATATCTCGCCGTGCGCTCCAGCAGTGGGTGTGTGAGAACTGTAAAAATTAATGTTAGGTTAATATACAACCATTCCATCGCTATTGCCGTTTTGTTTATCCGTTGATGTGTAACGTGTTATGAACAATCAGCGTGAAACGGGGGCGCTATGGAATGGTTGGTTAAGAAATCGCATTATGTCAAAAAGAGGGCGTGCCATGTTCTGGTGCTGTGCGATAGCGGCGGTTCGCTAAAAATGATCGCCGAGGCGAATTCCATGATATTACTGAGTCCCGGCGATATCCTGTCGCCTTTACAGGATGCGCAGTATTGTATTAATCGGGAAAAACACCAGACCTTAAAAATCGTTGATGCACGCTGTTATTCCTGCGACGAATGGCAGAGGTTGACGCGCAAGCCTTCATGATCTGGCGGGCAGAAAAATCAGCATTACCCCCGCCATAATACACAATACGCCGAGCATCGCTTTTAGGCTGAAAGCGCCTTGCAAACCGGGTAACAGCATTGAGGCTACCCAGACAAGCACATAGCTGAGACTCAGTAGCGCATAGGCTTTGCTGAGCGCGAGCGTGTGTAATGTTTTATGCCAGCAGAAGACGGAAACCAGATACCCCGCCAAACCGGCGAATAGCGCCAGGGTCGCGGCATTAAATGCGCCCAGTCCGGAAATAAACGCCAGTGGATGCGCTATCGATGGCAGCCGCATCATGGCGAATCCTAAACTCAACTGGGCGAGGGAGGCAATCGCAACGCTTATCAGTCCCCACATTACGCCCATTATGCCGCACTCCCCAGAATGATAATGCCGCTGATAATCAATGCGACGCCCAACCAGTGGCGGGGCGGAACCTGTTCATGCCAGATTTTCCAGGCCGCCAGCGTGACCCAGACAAAATTCAGACTCAACATCGGGTAAGCAATTCCCACCGGCAGGGTTTGTAGCACCAGCAGCCACAGCACCATCGCTGCGCCCATGCATATTAGCGCCAGGCCCAGCCACAGCATCAGGTGACGGCGGCGTCCGCCCGCCGTCAATGGCCGTGTCGCTTGCTTCTGGCAGAGCTGACCGCCAACGCTGAGCAGACTGGCAAGCACCAGAACGACGCCGATCATTTAGGCCGATACTGAATTAACACCAGACGCCCCTGATAATCAATATTGTCCGCAGGGGGAAGGGAAAGAGCGCTGATGTCTTCATCTTTGGCTATTGAAAGTACTAGCGTAATAATGCCCTCCTGACGATGCTGGTTGAGCCAGGCGTTAAAATCGTCGGCTTTAACGAATTTATCCTGCACATCAGGATAGCTAAGACCATACCTGAGTTCGCCCGCGTGTCCGTAGAGCATAATATCGTCTCGTTTCAGACTCCAGGCCAGCCCGGCGGCGACGCCGACGTTGTCGGCAAGAATATAGCGGCTTGATGCCAAAGGCGCCTGGGTCATTTCGACAAAAAACTGGGGCTGTTTGGACTCCATCACCCTGTCGGGGATGGAAAAGCCGAACAGCAGCGCCAGTCCCAGCGGACAAAACGCGGGTAATAGGTATTGTTGGCTATGACAGAGGCTATACCAGCCCACAAACGCCCAAACAGTAAAGACACCCCAGACGCAAAAAACTTTATAGGTTTCGATATGCGTCCACACCGGCGATTTCAACGGGCCCCATGAGGAGACGACAAACGCCGCGACGATCCCGACTAACCCGAACACCAGGTTGATCCCGCCGTTGACACGTAGCGCGGCGACGCCTTCTTTTACGTTATGCAGGACGAAGCGCGCCATGAGTATCGCTATCGGTGCGAAACAGGAAAGAACATAGGTGGGCAGTTTCCCTTTCGCAATGCTGAAAAAGAGAAGCGGCATGATCGTCCATCCGAGCAAATAGAATGCGCCGTTTCGCTCGCGCCAGCCCAGTTTAAGCGCGCCAGGCAGTAACCCCAGCCACGGTAAACTTCCCGCGAGCAGTACCGGCAGATAGTACCAGAAAGGGGCTTTATGCTGGGCATCGCTCATGGCGAATCGCTGGATATGCTCCACCCAGAAAAAGTAATGCCAGAAATCGGCTTCGCGTCGCGCAATGGCGATCGCCCAGGGAAGGACAACCACAAAGCAGCTCAAGACCGCCAGCCAGCCGTATAGCAAAAAGTCCTTCCAGCGTTTCTGGACAATGACCCACGGCAGCACGCTCACTACCGGTACGGCCAGGGCGAGGAAGCCTTTAGTTAATACACCCAGACCGCAGGTTGCGCCCAGTAGCAAAAACATCCCAATCTTGCCCGTTCGGGTCGTGGCCTGCATCCCCTGCCAGAAACAACACATCCCGGCCGTAAGCCAAAGCGCGATCATCGGGTCGAGTACCGCATACGTCCCGATACTGTAAACGGCAAAGAGGGAGAGAAAGATAACGGAGGCGAGCAACGCGGTACGTTTATCCCGCCATAAGCGGAACGTCAGCCACGCCACCAGCGCTGCGGCCAGCAATGTCGTTAAAATAGCGCCAGCCCGCACGCCAAAATTGGTAGCGCCAAAAAGCCACTGACCCAGACTGTTTATCCAGTAACCGGCTATCGGTTTTTCAAAATAACGTAATCCCAGAAAATGCGGCACGATCCAGTCGCCAGACGCCAGCATCTCCCGACTTATTTCGGCATAGCGCGTTTCATCCGGCTGCCAGAGCAGGCGGCTATTGACAGGAATAACATAGTAGAGCGCGATAAATGCGGCGAAAGCCAGATAATAGCGTATCGATTTCATCATGAGGCGCTCGCGGCCTGTTGGCACCCCAGCCAACCTTCACGGCCAGGGATGTGTCCACGTACAATTTGCCCCAACGGCAGAGACTCAGGCGATGCCGGCAGCAGTTCGCCCAGAGGGCAAAAGGTGATCCCCGCGTCGCGTGCACGAACGAGCAAATCTTCAAACAGCGGCTGATGGACAATACCTTCGACTTCCGCATGGATGGTATATACCGGCGTGCCTTTGTCCTGCAACATACGGGAGATAATCCAGGTATTGAACGACTGCGCCTGAACGGCGGGGCCGATAACCTCATCCCACGTGGGTAAGGTGACCGGGATTTGCGGCGTCCCTGTCTGGCCCGGCATCAGTAGCGGACGGAATAAGGTGGTTCCACGGCAATCGCTGTTATACCGCAGGTTGAACGGCTCTTTCGCACGAACAACGCGCCCATCCGCTCGCCAGCTGGCCGCGGCTGAGCAGGTGACGGGTTTTCCGATAATGGCCTCAAGCGCCGTTATGCCGCGCGCGATATCTTCTTCAAGCTGGCGGATACTCCAGTGGCCGCTGTGAGTCTGCCACGCATGGTGATCCCAGGCATGTAGTCCCGTCTCATGGTATGTTGCCGTTTCACGAATAATCCCGGCATTGGCGTTGCCGATATTTTTTCCCGGCCAGGCGGTACCGGCCAGCAGGATATCCCAGCCGTAGAGCGAGGCGGCGTTTGAACGTAGCATTTTCCATAAAAATCGCGGTTTTATCAGACGCCAAAGATGGCGTCCCATATTGTCCGGCCCGACGCTGAAGAAAAAGCTGGCCTGAACGCCGTGGCGATGCAATGTCGCCAGCAGCCGGGGAACACCTTCACGCGTTCCTCGCAAGGTATCAACATCAATGCGTAAACCGACTTTCGTCATGATGCGCGTTCCGCGACATCTACGCTGCGCAGGAAGAAGTCCAGCGTTTCTTCAACCGTATCACGCATCGCAATAGACGGTTCCCAGCCCAGACAGCGCCTGGCATTGTCGATACTGGGTTTCCGGTGTGCGACATCCTGATAACCCTTGCCGTAATAACTACGGCTTTCGACGACCTGGAAACCGGCAAACGGTGGGAAATGGCAGCGCAGCGGATGCTTATCAAAACTGTCGAGCAACAGCGTCGCCAGTTCCTGAATACTGGCTTCGTTGTCAGGATTGCCGATATTAATGATTTTGCCATCGCATCGATCGCCATCATTCACAATAATGCGGAATAATGCTTCGATCCCGTCACGAATATCGGTGAAACAGCGCTTCTGCTGACCACCGTCGATAAGCTTGATCGGCGTCCCTTCTACCAGGTTCAGAATCAACTGCGTTATCGCGCGTGAACTGCCGATACGCGCCGCGTTCAGGCTATCCAGCCGCGGCCCCATCCAGTTAAAGGGACGGAAAAGCGTGAAGCGCAATCCCTCTTTTTCGCCATAAGCCCAAATCACCCGGTCGAGAAGCTGTTTGGAAACGGAGTAAATCCAGCGTGGCTTATTCACCGGCCCGACGATCAGATTCGATTTGTCCTCGTCAAAAGAGGCGTCCGTACACATGCCGTACACTTCAGAGGTAGACGGGAAAACCACGCGTTTACGGTATTTCACGCAATAACGGATAATCCGCAGATTTTCTTCAAAATCAAGTTCAAAGACGCGCAGCGGGTTGCGGGTGTATTCAATCGGGGTAGCAATCGCTACCAGCGGCAGTACGACATCGCATTTTTTGACATGATATTCGATCCATTCTGAGTGGATGCTGATATCTCCCTCCACGAAATGAAAGCGAGGGTGGAGCAGGAATCGGCTAATGGCGTTGCTGCCGATATCCATACCGTAGACCTCGTAATTCTCTTCATTCAGTAACCGTTCGGTCAAATGATTGCCGATAAAACCGTTGACGCCGAGGATGAGAACGCGAATGCGACGTTTACCGCTGGTCGCTGGTGGACGGTTCAAACGCGCGCCCGCCACCAGACCAAGCGTCTGTGCAAGCTGCGAGCCCTGTACAGTAATACCGTCTCCGGCCTGGCCGGTAATAATCTCCAGCGCGCCATCGGCGCAGGCGACCCGCAGCGGAGAGACCGAAATTACCGAGCCGGGAAGCGCGCCCTGCGCATCCGGACAAATTCGGGAAGACCAGATAGTGAATTTTTGCGAGCCGTTATAGCTGAACGCGCCGGGCCAGGGGGCGGCTACCGCCCGCACCAGGTTATGCACCGTGGAAACCGGTTTGTGCCAGTCGATAAGGCCATCTTCCGGCCTGCGGCGACCATAATATGTAGCGTCAGACTCACGCTGAGGAACAGAAGGTATATCGCCGCATTTCATGGTGGGCAGGATGCTATTAAGCAACTGGCGCGCGGCCTGACATAGCTTATGATGCAGGGTAAGCGCAACATCGTCCTGCGCAATAGCGACGCGTTGACTGGCGACAATCTCTCCGGCGTCGGCACGTTTGACCATACGATGCAGCGTTACGCCCGTTTCGCTTTCGCCGTTAACCAGAACCCAGTTTAGCGGCGCACGGCCACGATAGGCAGGCAATAGAGAACCGTGCAGATTGAACGCGCCAGCCGGGGCGAGGTGCAGAATTTCTTCGCTTAACAGGTTACGGTAATAGAACGAAAAAATAATATCCGGCGCAAGTTCAGCGATGCGGTCGACCCAGATAGGATGGTTTACGTTATCCGGTGCATAAACCGGAATCCCTAATTCTGCCGCCAGCCGGGAGACGGAGCCAAAAAAGGTGTTTTCCGCAGGATTGTCGGCATGAGTAAAAATCGCGGCAATCTCATACCCGGCATCCAGTACGGCCTGCACGCCCTGACATCCCATATCGTGATAGGCAAAAATAACGGCTTTCATTGGTGACTTTCCTCAGTAAACGGCGTGCTTTCCGGGTAGATAACTTGTTGAACAAAATAGCGGGGGCGGGCGCGGACATCGTTATAAATGCGACCGATGTATTCGCCCAGCAGTCCCATACCGATGAATTGCGCGCCGATGAAGGTAAACAGAACGGCAAAGAGCATAAATACGCCTTCCGCCGCCCACTGCGGTCCCAGCGCCAGGCGAAGTACAATAAGCAATACCGACAGGCTAAACCCGCCGATGGCGATAACGCTGCCCAGCAGGCTCAACAGGCGCAGCGGCGTCGTCGTCAGGCAGGTCACCAGGTCATACATCAGGTTAATGAGACGCATAAAACTGTATTTAGAGTCGCCAAATTCACGTTCAGCGTGATGCACCGGGATCTCGGTAGCCCGACGAGCGAAAATGTTGGCCAGAATAGGGATAAAGGTGCTGCGTTCATGGCAGCGCAACATGGTATCGATAATAGGGCGGCGATAGGCGCGTAACATGCAGCCGTAATCGCCCATCGCTTTGCCCGTTGTGCGCTGGATCAGCAGATTAATGATTTTTGACGCCGATTTGCGAAACAGGCTGTCCTGTCGGTTCTGGCGCACGGTGCCTACCACATCGAACCCTTCATCGGCTTTCGCCACCAGGCGCGGGATCTCTTCCGGCGGGTTTTGCAGATCGGCATCCAGCGTAATGATAAGATCGCCGCTTACATGGCTAAACCCCGCCATAATCGCTGCATGTTGACCGTAGTTACGGTTGAGTAAAATAGATATGATATGGCTATCGGCCTCTTGGGACGCCTTAACCATCAGCTCCGCCGAGCTATCGCTGCTACCATCATCTATCAATAAAATCTCCCACGCTTTGCCCAGACTCTCGCAGGCGGCGGTGGTGCGTCTTATCAATTCCGGCAGGCTTTCCTGTTCGTTATAGACAGGAATAACCACCGAGACTTTTTTTATGGGGGCGGCGTCAAACATGCTTATTGTCCTGCTATCTGATGAAGGGCGGTAATGACCCGATCAAAGTCACTCTCGGTCATGTCCGGGAAGAGCGGCAGTGAGCAGATCCGCTCGCTGTTCCACTCGGTGTCAGGCAGCGTGAGCGTTGGGAAACGTTCGCGATAATATTTTTGCGTATGCGCGGCGCGGAAATGCAGCCCTGTGCCGATGCCTTTCGTTTTCAGCGATGCCATCAGAGCATCCCGGGTAATACCGCAGCGGGCTTCATCGACCCGGATAATGAATAAATGCCAGGCGTGAATATGTTCCCACGCCGGAAGGCTCAGAGGCTGAAAAGGCAGGTCTGCCATTGCCTGGTGGTACTGCGCTGCGATGGCGGAGCGTCGAGTGTTAAGCGCATCCAGTTTCTGTAACTGAGCAAGCGCGATAGCGGCGTTGAGGTCGGGCAAATTATATTTGTAGCCCGGCGCCAGGACTTCCGCTTGTGGCGCGCGTCCTCCGCTCTGTCGATCCCAGGCATCAACGCCAAGCCCGTGAAACTTGAGACTGCGCAGTTTATCGGCGAATTGCGGGTTATCCGTGACGACGATACC
Source organism: Salmonella sp. NW1250 (assembly GCF_051812965.1). NCBI lineage: Bacteria > Pseudomonadati > Pseudomonadota > Gammaproteobacteria > Enterobacterales > Enterobacteriaceae > Salmonella > Salmonella sp. NW1250. The sequence goes on from NZ_JAMNDD010000019.1 coordinate 22,351, forward strand.
GCCTTCAGCGCAGGTGATGTTCTTAATGGCGTGGAAGGAGAAAATTGCGGTGCCCCGGGCGCCAATGTGGCGACCTTTGTAGCTGGTTCCTGTCGCGTGCGCCGCGTCTTCAATCACCGGAATGCCATAACGCTCGCCAAGAGCGTAAATAGCGTCCAGATCGGCGGGCGCGCCAGCGTAGTGGACGGGGATAATTGCTTTGGTTTGTGGCGTAATCGCGGCTTCGATATGTTCAGGCGTGACCATCAGCGTATCGCGATCGACATCGACCATGACGGGGTTCGCGCCGAGTAAAACGATCATATTTAGCGTAGAAACCCACGTCATTGACGGTGTAATGACCTCGTCGCCTTCACCAATGCCCAGCGCCATCAACGCGATGTGCATACCGGCAGTGGCTGAACTGACGGCAACGGCATATTGATTGCCTGTTAGCCGACAAAACGCCGCTTCCAGTTCCTGATTTTTCGGGCCGGTTGTTATCCAACCTGAGTCCAGTACGGTCTTAACGGCAGCGAGCTCTTCCGCGCCCATCGCCGGACGGGAGAAAGGCAAAAAGTCCGACATCATTTTTCCTTCAGCCATTGAAAGCCGCTTTTCAAATATTTCGGCAATAGAAAAGGGCTTATTTTTTAACGCATTTAGCTGAACCCTACTGGATGAATATTAAATTAACATTAAGAAATTAAGGTGAAGTAAAAAGATAATTTTTAACGGAATTATGCTTTGCTTTCGCCGAAAGTTTAAGGCATTTTATGCATGCCCAAAAGCTGTTTTTATGTTTCTGGCCTGGTCTTCCGTTGCGGAATTTCATTTTAATCGTATTGCTATTAAGTTAGCTGCACTGTCTGCCTGAGAGGTTAATGTGCTGGCATTTACCCTACGCTTTATTAAAAACAAACGCTATCTCGCGACTCTGGCGGGGGCGTTGGTTATTATCGCCGGGTTGACCTCACAACATGCCTGGAGTGGTAACGGTCTACCGCAGATTAACGGTAAAGCGCTGGCGGCGCTGGCGAAGCAGCATCCGGTAGTCGTGTTATTCCGCCATGCCGAGCGGTGCGATCGTTCCGATAATACCTGCCTGTCAGACAGCACGGGGATTACGGTCAACGGTGCGCAAGATGCCAGAGCGCTGGGTAAAGCCTTTAGTGCCGATATACAAAATTACAATCTCTATTCCAGTAATACGGTGCGCACCATCCAGTCGGCAACCTGGTTTTCCGCGGGCAGGTCGCTTACGGTGGATAAAAAAATGATGGATTGCGGCAGCGGTATTTATGCTTCAATCAATACGTTACTGAAAAAGTCGCAGAATAAAAATATAGTCATTTTTACCCATAATCATTGTTTGACGTATATTGCAAAAAATAAGCGCGGCGTAAAGTTTGATCCGGACTATCTTAATGCGCTCGTTATGCATGCGGAAAACGGAAAACTCTTTTTAGATGGTGAATTTGTTCCCGGCTAGCCGCATGTTAAAAGCGTAAAGACAGCCTGAAGCGGCTGTCGTCATTATAATAACCCTTTCAATGCTAATGTGTGGCGTGTCGCTACATTCAAATCATACAGCGCCAGTTCTTCTGGCTTGACCCAGGCGTAGTCCTGAAATTCGTCGTTAATACATATATCGCGATTAGCGGAAACACAGTCGAAGATGAGATAAATCATATAAATCTCTTCTTGTCTGCCATCAGCGTAGGTTTTAACGCGGATATCGTCGCGGAAGGTCCACGGCGTAATATCGCTCAGAATCAGTTGTTCGCCGAGTTCCTCCCGAATCTCCCGACGCAGCGCCTCTTCAATGCGTTCGCCCGGCTCGACCCCGCCGCCCGACAGCGCCCACTGACCGGGAAAGACGCCGCGGTTGTCGGCCATTTTGCACAGCAGATAACAGCCATCATTTTGAATTAATGGGCAAACTATAGTTCGTTGACGCATAAGTCGCTTCCTTAAACCACCAGGTCATCAGCTTAACAAATCGTTCTGCGAAATTCTTTGTGAAAAATGGAAGCGATAACGCAGACTGCGTTTTTTGTTAATCCTGTTGATGCAGGCGTCGCCATGTGATGGCGCAATGATGCGGCATGGCGAAAGTAGTATTTCGTTACAATATGTTTTTGGAATGGTTTTTTAGTGCATTGATTCCTCAGCGTCTGGCAGTACAATTCTGCCGTTTTGGGGAGTTTTTCTTTATGTGCTTGCTGGAAAGGGTAAAAATGAAAAAAAGCATATTATTAGGTTTTGCCGGAATGCTGTTCGTTTCTGCATCGGCGCAGGCCATCAGTATTAGCGGCCAGGCGGGCGAAGATTACACCAACATTGGCGTGGGTTTTGGTACGGAATCGACGGGACTGGCGCTAAGCGGCAACTGGATGCACAACGATGATGATGGCGACGCTGCGGGCGTGGGTCTGGGGCTGAACATTCCGGTGGGACCGCTGCTTGCGACGGTCGGCGGTAAAGGTATTTATACCAATCCGAAAGACAGCGATGAAGGCTATGCGGCGGCTGTCGGCGGTGGGCTACAATGGAAAATCGGCAACAGCTTCCGTCTGTTCGGCGAGTATTATTATTCACCAGATTCGCTGTCCAGCGGCATCGACAGTTATGAAGAAGCGAACGCAGGCGCGCGTTTCACCATTATGCGCCCGCTGAGCATTGAAGCCGGTTATCGTTACCTGAACCTGGCGGGTAAAGACGGCAACCGCGATAATGCGATTGCTGACGGCCCTTATGTTGGCGTAAACGCCAGCTTTTGATGCTAACGGCGCGGCAATCGTCGCGCCATATTCCTCCTTTTCCCGTCATTCTTCTTTCCACGTCCTATTCCTCTTTGCGTTATAGTGTTTTCATCATAAGAGCAGGAGAACACAATGCTAAATGTGGAAATGCTATCCACCGGGGATGAGGTGTTGCACGGACAAATCGTTGACACCAATGCCGCCTGGCTGGCTGATTTTTTCTTTCATCAGGGCGTTCCGTTATCACGGCGAAATACGGTAGGCGATAATCTGGACAGTCTGGTCGCTATCTTGCGTGAACGCAGTCAACATGCTGATGTTTTGATTGTTAATGGCGGGTTAGGGCCGACCAGCGATGATTTAAGCGCGCTCGCCGCGGCAACGGCAAAAGGCGAAGGATTAGTACTGCACCAGGCGTGGCTGACCGAAATGGAACGCTACTTTCAGCAGCGCGGTCGCGTGATGGCGCCGAGCAACCGTAAACAGGCGGAACTGCCTGCCAGCGCGGAGTTTATTAATAATCCGGTCGGCACTGCCTGTGGATTTGCGCTACAGCTCAACCGCTGCCTGATGTTTTTCACCCCCGGCGTACCGTCGGAATTTAAGGTTATGGTGGAGAAGGAAATCTTACCGCGGTTACGCGCGCGTTTTTCGCTGCCGGAGCCGCCGCTTTGCCTGCGGTTAACGACTTTTGGACGTTCAGAAAGCGACCTCGCGCAGCGTCTCGATTCACTGCCGTTGCCGCCCGGCGTGACGATGGGGTATCGCTCATCAATGCCGATCATTGAACTGAAGTTGACCGGCCCGGCGACGCAACGGGAGGCGATGCTGGCGTTATGGCCAGAGGTCAAACGGGTTGCCGGGCAGAACCTGATTTTTGAAGGTACGGAAAACCTGCCGGCGCAAATAGCCCGCCGCCTGCAGGAAAGGCAGTTGAGTCTGACGTTGAGCGAGCAATACACCAGCGGTTTACTGGCGCTACAGCTTTCCCGCGCCGGGGCGCCTGTTCTTGCCAGCGAAGTCGTTCCTTCTCAGGAAGAGACGCTGGCGCAAACGGCGCACTGGACGACAGAACGGCGCAGCAATCATTATGCCGGTCTGGCGCTGGCCGTGTCGGGGCTGGAAAACGAACATCTTAATTTCGCGCTGGCGACGCCGGATGGCACGTATGCCTTACGCGTGCGTTTTAGCGCCAATCGGTATAGTCTGGCAATACGTCAGGAGGTCTGCGCGATGATGGCGCTAAATATGCTGCGCCGCTGGCTTAATGGCGAGGACATTATCAGCGAGCATGGCTGGATAGACGTGGTTGAATCATTGACATCATAATCCCTTTCTCTTATCTGCGATGGGAACGACATCGTGAGCCGGATAAGGCCGCTATGCCATTATCCGGCAATATTATCTGCTTTTTTGTCCAGCCAATTGTACTGAATACAAAGTAATACGTGCGTTAATTCACATTTATATGGTTAACCCTTCCACTCCGTTGGAAGGCGGATAAGCTTTGACGCGCTTCACAATTTTTTCCCTGCTGACCTTTCACACTGATTCCAGTGTCTCAGACTGGAGTCCAATATGTTGGAATCAAGTAAAGTCCCGGCTCTTACTCGCGCAATCGACATCCTCAATTTGATCGCGCGTATTGGCCCATGCAGCGCGGCAATCATTATTGAAACGTTGCGTATTCCAAAAAGCACCGCGTACCTGCTGTTGAATGAATTAAAACGTCAGCGATTTATTAGCCTCGATCATCAGGAGAACTACTGCCTGTGGACTAAGCTCGTTGAATTGTCGGGTCATGCGCTCAGCAAGATGGATCTGCGGGAGCTGGCGCGTCCTCGTCTAACACAACTGATGGATGAAACCGGGCTGCTGTGTCACTTGGGGATCATCGACCACGAAAATGCGTATTACATACTGAAAGTGGAATCCTCATCCACTATCAGCGTGCGCTCGCATGAGGGGAAAAGCCTCTCTCTTTATCGTTCCGGCATCGGCAAATGCCTGCTGGCATGGCAGCCGGCCGCCGTACGCAAAGCCATTATTGAAAAAATGGTATGGGAGCGAGCCACGCTGACCACCATCACCGAGCCGCAACAATTGAATGATGAGCTGGAACGCATTCGCCAGCGTGGATGGAGCTTTGATAACGGGGAGGATTATCCGGATGTCCGCTGCGTTGCCGCACCGGTATTTAATGCCAGAAACGAACTGACCGCGGCAATTTCAGTGGTCGGCACGCGCCTGCAAATCAACGAAGAGAATCTTGATTATTTGGCCGGTAAAGCTATTGCCTGTGCCAAAGATATTTCACGCCTGTTGGGATGGAAAAGTCCCTTCGACTCACTCGCATCTTAAAATGGAGAATATTATGACTCTTCCTAAAATTAAACACGTTCGAGCCTGGTTTATTGGGGGCGCTACCGCAGAGAAAGGGGCTGGCGGCGGGGATTATCACGACCAGGGAGGAAATCACTGGATTGATGACCATATCGCCACTCCCATGAGCAAATATCGCGACTATGAGCAGTCTCGTCAGTCTTTTGGGATCAACGTGTTAGGGACACTTATTGTCGAAGTAGAGGCGGAAAATGGACAGACGGGGTTCGCCGTTTCGACAGCAGGGGAGATGGGCTGTTTTATCGTAGAAAAACATCTTAACCGGTTTATTGAAGGCAAATGCGTAAGCGATATCAAACTTATTCACGATCAGATGCTCGGCGCGACCATGTACTACTCCGGTTCCGGCGGTCTGGTGATGAACACGATTTCCTGTGTGGATCTGGCGCTGTGGGATCTGTTTGGCAAGGTGGTTGGGCTGCCGGTTTATAAATTGCTGGGCGGAGCGGTGCGCGATGAAATTCAGTTTTACGCCACCGGCTCACGCCCGGATCTGGCTAAAGAAATGGGCTTTATCGGCGGTAAAATGCCGACTCACTGGGGGCCGCACGATGGTGATGCGGGGATCCGTAAAGATGCCGCGATGGTGGCGGATATGCGTGAAAAGTGCGGGCCGGATTTCTGGCTGATGCTCGACTGCTGGATGAGTCAGGATGTGAACTATGCGACTAAACTGGCTCACGCCTGTGCGCCATTTAATCTCAAATGGATTGAAGAGTGTCTGCCGCCGCAGCAGTATGAAGGCTATCGCGAATTAAAACGCAACGCGCCTGCAGGGATGATGGTTACCAGCGGCGAACACCATGGTACGCTGCAATCCTTCCGCACTCTGGCAGAAACCGGCATTGATATTATGCAGCCGGATGTTGGCTGGTGCGGCGGATTAACCACGCTGGTTGAGATCGCCGCGCTTGCCAAATCGCGCGGGCAACTGGTGGTGCCGCACGGTTCGTCTGTCTATTCGCACCATGCAGTTATTACTTTCACTAATACCCCTTTCAGCGAGTTCCTGATGACCAGCCCGGACTGCTCCACCCTGCGTCCGCAATTTGACCCGATTCTCCTGGATGAGCCGGTGCCGGTGAATGGACGCATCCATAAATCAGTGCTGGATAAGCCGGGCTTCGGCGTCGAGCTTAACCGTGACTGTCACTTGAAACGCCCTTATAGCCACTAATAACTCGTGCGTTGCCTTTGTACGGCAACGCCCTCATCCTGTTGAGGATATTGCTATGAGCATCACTTTACTTGACGGCGTAGTGAAGAAAAACCGCGCACGTTTAATTCCTTTTATGTTGGCGCTGTATGTACTGGCGTTTCTGGATCGTTCAAATATTGGTTTTGCCAAAGAGACCTATCAGATAGATACCGGGCTAAGTAATGAAGCCTACGCGCTAGGGGCCGGTATTTTCTTTGTGGTTTACGCTTTCCTTGGCGTACCGGCTAACCTGCTGATGCGCAAATTTGGCGCAAGAACCTGGATCGGCACGACTACCCTGCTGTGGGGCTTTCTCTCTGCTGCGATGGCCTGGGCGGATAGTGAAGCAAAATTTCTGATAATCCGCACGCTATTGGGCGCGGCGGAGGCTGGATTTTTCCCCGGCATGATCTATCTCACTTCACAATGGTTCCCGCAGCGTAACCGTGCCAGCATTATGGGGCTATTTTATATGGGCGCGCCGCTGGCGTTAACGTTGGGTTCGCCGCTCTCCGGCGATCTGCTGGAGATGCATGGTTTTATGGGGCACCCGGGATGGTTCTGGATGTTCGTTATCGAAGGCCTACTGGCGATTGGTGCAGGGATATTCACCTTTTTCTGGCTTGATGACACTCCGCAGCAGGCGCGTTTTCTTAGCCTGGAAGAAAAGAACGCGCTTATCAGGCAACTGGCGAGCGAAGAAGAGAAAAAGGTCACGTCAAGGCTTGCGGATGCGCTGCGTAATGGACGCGTCTGGCAACTGGCTATTATTTATCTGACGATTCAGGTGGCGGTATACGGACTCATCTTTTTCCTGCCGACCCAGGTTGCCGCGCTATTGGGCACTAAAGTGGGCTTTACCGCTTCGGTGGTAACAGCGGTTCCCTGGGTGGCGGCTTTGCTTGGCACATGGCTTATTCCTCGCTACTCCGACCGTACCGGCGATCGCCGTAACGTTGCGGCAGTGACGCTACTGGCTGCGGGCATTGGCATTGGCCTGTCAGGTCTGGTTTCTCCGGTGCTCGCTATTCTGGCGCTCTGTGTTGCAGCAGTAGGATTTATTGCCGTTCAGCCCGTATTCTGGACCATGCCAACACAGCTACTTTCCGGTACGGCTCTGGCGGCAGGAATTGGTTTCGTTAATCTCTTTGGCGCTGTGGGCGGTTTTATTGCCCCAATTCTGCGCGTAAAAGCGGAAACGTTGTTTGCCAGCGATGCGGCGGGCCTGCTGACGCTGGCCGGAGTCGCCATCATTGGCTCATTAATTATCTTCACGCTGAGCGTTAATCGTCCGGTGGCGCAATCCGGCGCTGCGCATCATTAATCTTATCTACGTTGTAAGGATCGCTATGAACGCATTGTTATCAAATCCTTTTAAAGAAGGATTACGTAAAGGGGATACGCAAATTGGTTTGTGGCTCAGTTCAACCACCTCTTATATGGCGGAGATTGCGGCGACGTCGGGTTATGACTGGTTGTTAATAGATGGCGAGCACGCGCCTAATACGGTGCAGGACTTGTATCATCAGTTACAGGCCATCGCCCCATACGCCAGCCAGCCGGTGATTCGCCCGATCGAGGGAAGTAAAGCGCTCATTAAACAGGTACTGGACATCGGGGCGCAAACGCTACTGATCCCGATGGTTGACACCGCAGAACAGGCGCGCCAGGTCGTTTCCGCTACCCGATACCCGCCGTTGGGGCAACGAGGCGTTGGCGCGAGCGTGGCGCGTGCGGCGCGCTGGGGGAGAATCGACAACTATATGGCACAGGCCAATGAGTCGCTCTGCCTGTTGGTGCAGGTTGAAAGCAAAGTGGCGCTGGAAAACCTTGACGCGATTCTGGAGGTTGAAGGCATTGATGGCGTCTTTATCGGTCCGGCAGATCTCTCTGCTTCATTGGGTTACCCCGATAATGCCGGACACCCGGAAGTGCAGCGGATCATTGAAGCGTGTATTTATCGTATTCGCGCCGCCGGAAAAGCGGCGGGTTTTTTGGCGGTCGATCCGGCAATGGCGCAGAAATGTCTGGCGTGGGGCGCGAATTTTGTCGCGGTCGGGGTAGATACGATGCTCTACACCGAGGCGCTGGACAGCAGGTTGGCGATGTTTAAATCTGTTCAGTCAGTAAGCACGGCAAAACGTAGTTATTGAGAAAAATGCCGGATGGCACGTATGCCTTACGCGTGCGTTTTAGCGCCTGTCGGTATAGTCTGGCAATACGTCAGGAGGTTTGTGCGGTGATGGCGCTAAATATGCTGCGCCGTTGGCTTAATGGCGAGGACATTACCAGCGAGCATGGCTGGATAGACGTGGTTGAATCATTGACGGCATAGAACTTTTAGTGGGAAGGCCTGGCCTTCCCATCCTTATATACTTATAAATTCTTCGCAGAGCATCATTTCAGGATAAGAGCCTATCCCACCAGGCGTAATTGTTGAAGCCAGTTTGGGGCCGGCCAGCGCGCAGAAACCGGAGCGTACACGTAGTACGTGAGGATTTTGAGCACTGCCCGGTCCCAAAATGGCGAATAAAATAGCCTAATGGGATAGGCTCTAAGTACTCACCATTACTGGAGACTGTATTCATATATTTGTCGCCGGGTTTGGGTGTTAAATAGTGTTTGTTCCTCTACTGGAAGCGTTAAGAAATTTTCCGCAAATTCTCGTAATGTGGTAACAGGATCGTTTTGTCCGGCATTCGATAAGAGTTGAATTGCATGGTAACAAAATAGACCACAGCCGTTGGGTACATTATTCTGTAAATTAATTTCGATAAAATTAACCTCATCGCTTTCTGATATACCTGCAATCTTTGCTGCTTCTATAATCTCTTGCTTAGTATTTTCATTTAAATCATGATAACTGTTAAATATGAGACATTTTATTTTTTCTGCAAGTTTATAAAATAAACAGAGAAGCCAGTGATCTCCTGTATTTATCAGAAAGATTTCATTTTCACATAATCCTGATTGAGCAATCTTTTCAAGTAGCTGAGTGCTTAATATATTTTCTTTGGTGGTAGGATGAATAAGCCCAATGGGATAGTTTACCGAGAGAAAAGGTGATTCTTGAACCAGACCTTGCGTTGCAGCTGCCAACTCATCTGAAGACATCATTCGCACACCACACCAAAGATTTTCAACTCCAACCTGTTCTTTATCTGTCTGAGCGAACTGGTTGCCCATAATTTTATGTGCTATTTCTATTTTTTTAGAAAGGTCGGTTGTCGCGGAACCGGCCATATAAAGTAATCTGGAAGGGGTATGTAGCTTTTTCCACTCAGTATTATTTTTTGTTATATCGTTATTGGCAATTTGATGTAATACAAGGCAAGCCTGATTGATTTTTTTATCTATATCTGGTGAGCCCGATCTTTTTCCGCTAAAGAATTCAAAAAGAAATTTCTCAACTCTATGTCCCAGGTCATCGTTGCGTAACGCAAGATTGCATAACAGATCAATACAATTCTGATCACCGTTCTCTACTGAGCTAAGCAACAACGCAAGCGTCTCATCGCTCACCTCTCCTGCATATAGGCTGTGAAATTGCGGTGTGCTCAATCGGTAAAGTGAATTTACACATATATTCATTTTGCTCTGTTTCCTGATAGGTGAAAGTAGCGAATATGATGTCATGTATAATTATTTGTAAAAATATTATTATTAGTGGGGGATATATTAAATCAGGCATAGACCTGATTTTCTTATTATTCACATAACACTCAATTATTATTGGGGATATTCAGTTATCCCCCTCTTTAAAGGGGGCTGGTAACGCGTCGATACAAGAGATATTGCTCTATACACAGTAACGTCGTTATCTGTCATGCCACCATGGGTTAGCGGTCATGGTTAACCAAATAGGGCAGGTTATTGCAAAGAGACATCCGCGTTTATACCCAAAATAATCCGTAGCCAATACATAAGCAACTTGAAGTATGAAGGGTATATGTTTGATGGAAAATCGGCCCTGGTGAGTAGGGTAATAGCGCCGGAGGGGCTCCGGCGCTTTTTACTTAGCCGAGCGCCTGGGCCAGTAGCGTAATGGGATGTTCGCAGCGTTTGCTTGTAGACATCTCAATTTGCCACTTACAGGTTTCACAATCGGTGACGACAATGTCGGCGCCGCTCTCTTCAATCTGGCGGAACAGCGGCGCGCCGATGGACTGTGATGTCGGATAGTTTTCCTTTTTAAATCCATACGTACCGGCAATGCCGCAGCACTGTGAATCAAGTACCGTCAATTCAAGCCCCGGAATTTGCCGCAATAATTCAAGCGTGTAAAGCGTCCAGCCCATTTTTTCCATATGACACGGCGTATGGTAGACCACTTTCAGCGGCAAAGGATTAAGCGGCAGCGTTTTCCCGGCATCCAGTTTGCGCCATAGCCAGCGGGTGGCCAGCTCGATATGTTCGCGCAGCCCGGCGTTGTCCACGTCCAGCACTTCAGGATATTCATCGCGCAACGCAAACGTACAGGTGGATGACGTGGCGATGACCGGAATACCTTTGACGGCAATCGCCTCGCGTAGCGACTCCACATTGCTGATAGCCTGCTTGCGAGCTTTATCCGTAAAACCGTTAGCGATCAGCGGTACGCCGCAACACTTCTCTTTACTCAGTAACTGTACGCCGGTACCCATTGCGTTCAGCACCTTAATCAGATCTTTTCCGAGCTGCGGATGGTTGTAATTCACAAAACAGCCATGGAAAAAGGCGACCTGATCTTTGTATTTAGCCTGCTGCGCCGCTACGCTACGATACCAGCGGCGGAAGGTGCCGAAAGAGTATTTTGGTAAGGTGCGGCGATGATCGATTTTGAGCGCATAATCAAGCAACTGGCGCACTGGCTTTAATGCGGTGGCGGTATTGACCACCGGCGCGAACGGCGTTGAAACGCTGCCCATCAGATCGGTATGGCTGAGAATAAAGTTACGCAATGACGGGCGCGTCGTATCGTATTTCGCGCGGGCGCGCTGGATGATATCGCCAATCTTCACGTCCGACGGACAGGCGACCTCACACCGTTTGCAGTTAATGCAATATTTCAGCGCCTCATCATACAGCGCGCCGTCTTTCAGACGCAGGCGTTCGCCATCCGGTCCGGCCTGTTTAGGGCCAGGGTAGCCTGGATTAACGCGGCTGACCGGGCACGCGGTGGTGCACACCGTACATTTAATACAACTTTCAAAACGTGTGTCGCTCATTGCTGTTCTCCTGCACGCTCAGCGATATGGTGCGCGGCCTGGAGGGCGCTGACTGCGCAGACGCCGCCGCCGCATCCCTCAGCTATAGGATCGAATCCCGCCAGCACAGAACCTATTGCATACAGATTTTCTACCGTGTTGCCCGCAAGGGAGGGGCGGAAAGCGTCATCCGTCACGACGCCAAACTGCTGCCAGGGCTGTGGGTCGAAGAAATGTTGTTGATACCATTCGGCGCGGGTGGCCGTTTGCTGTACGTCGAGCCCTAAAATAGGTTCGCGGATCCCTTCGCGCTCGGCAACCAGACCGCTACTAAAGAAGCTACCGCTGGCAAGTACGGCAAAACGCGGGCGCAGTGGGATATCGGCATGGTTGCGGGTCCATATTTCGCTCACGGTACCGCGACGGCAGGTGACTTTCTTCACTTCATCGCCCGGCATCCAGATGCCGCCCTGACGGACAAACTGGCGCTGGAGCTGATTGTGCAGACGAATACCGAGCACCGATGGCGGCAGCGTCGGCAGCAGCGTGAGCGCGCAGGGCAGACGTTCGTTAAGCCAGCGCCACAGCGTATCGTTCGCCAGCCCGAAACAGGCGGGCATGATGATCATGTCGCAGTTTGTCGCTATTGGCGACAGCGCGTCGTACAGCAGTGGCCATTTTTCTTCGTTATCAAGCAGACGCGCAATATTGACCGCGCGAAATTCCGTCGGGTTATCACGCAGTACGTCCAGTTCCGGAAGGTCGATTTCTGCGGTTTCCACGTTGAGATCGCGTTGACGCAGCGACGCTGCCGCAAGGTGCGCCTGGAAATCCAGTAATCCGCTAACGCCGACGACGCAAATTCGCTGTGCGGATAACGGCCAGACCGGTACTTCCGGCGAGCTAAGCCAGGTTGAACGCAATGTGCCAAGCGGCGTGACACGCTGGTGCGCCTGCTGTACGTCGCCGTATAACTGCGCGCCGCTGGCGTTAAGTAGCGTTTGCGCCTGTTGCGCCAGCGTAAGGACTTTTTGCGCACCTAAACGCGAATAAGGATGTTCAGGCGCCTGGCGGCGCAGCGCATCAAGCCCGGCGGTAATGTCGGTCACCGGTTGGCCGTCGGGCAGGGTGCTGAGCAGATCCAGCGAGCCGGAGGAAAAATGCAGCGCGCTTTGTCCGCGGGTGACGATGGCGCAGCGTAATCCATGCTGCTGGAGTTGCAGTCCGCACAGCAAACCGGCGAGACCGCCGCCCATAATAACCGTATCAAATTTCATCCTGGTGCTCCTTCTCCAGACCGCATAATCCCTGATAAACCCAGCGCGTGAATTCGCTTTCGCGCAGCGCGTCTCCCCAGGCGACAGGTTGTACGCCTTTCCAACGCTCATTCAGAAATTCAGAGAGTTGCGTAATAGATTGCGCCGCGGTCGTCACATTAAAACGCTGCAATAGCCCGGCCGCGCGGCAGGCGCATAGCTCGCCCTGGCAAGTGCCCATCCCTACGCGGGTGCGACGGCGCAGATCCAGCAGGCTGTTCACGGTTAAGTTTTCGACGGCATACTGCACTTCCCCCGCCGTGACGGCCTCGCATTCACAGACCAGGCTACGGTGTTGGCGGCCTTCGCTCAGCCACCCCGGCGTGCGATCGCCATGCCGATAAACCGCCGATCCGCGTAGCGGCGCGGGAAGCGAGATAATGCGTTTCAGCGTATGTTCCGTGGACTCTTTTGAGCCAGGCAACGGCGTATCCGCCGTGATGCAGGGGCGAGTATTGCCCAACTTGCGGCACACGGCGTCGGTCGCCCATTCCGCCATCAGGCGGTAAGTCATTAGCTTCCCGCCGGTAATGGTAATGAAGCCATCAAGCCCGTCGCGCTCGGCGTGGTCGAACAACACAATACCGCGGCTGACGTTCCGACCGCTGGGATCGTCATCGCTGGCCACCAGCGGGCGGACGCCGGAATACGCGCGCAGAATACGCGTCTTCGCCATGACAGGGGCCAGTTTTTCCCCTTCACGCAGCAGGATATCGACTTCATCTGCGGTGACGCGGTTGCTGTCTATCTCATTGTAATCAATATGGGTAGAGGTGGTGCCGATCAGTGAAATCGTATCGCCAGGTACCAGAATGTCGGCATCCGATGGTTTCCGGCAGCGGTTAATGACATGCTGGTTGATCCGATGGTCCATGATCAACAGCGAGCCTTTCGCCGGGAACATGCGAATACTCAGGTCGGCGTATTCGGCGATCCGTTGCCCCCAGATACCTGCCGCATTGACCACCACCGGCGCGTGAAGCGTCTGAGTTTCGCCAGTGAGATGGTTGCGCACATGGACGCCGCAGACTGTTGCGCCTTCACGAATGAGCCCGGTCACTTCATGCGCCGTTAACACGATTGCGCCATGTTCTCTGGCATCCAGCATATTGGCGGCGGTAAGGCGGAAAGGGTCCACGGTGCCATCCGGCACTTTTACCGCACCGATGAGCGCAGGGTTAACGGAAGGTTCGATGATGCGAGCCTGCTGCGGATCGATGGCTTCAGCGCGAATGCCTGCCGCTTCACAGGCGCGAATAAAGGTGGCCTGAAACGCAAGATCATCTTCCGGCAACGTAATAAACAGACCATCCGTCGGTTCGACGCAATGGCGGGCGATCCGTTTTAAAATCTGGTTTTCACTAATGCACTCGCGCGCGGATTCCGCATCGGTAACCGCATAACGAGCGCCGCTGTGCAGCAGCCCGTGGTTACGCCCGGTCGCGCCGGTCGCTATATCATGCCGCTCCACCAGAATGACACGTAAACCGCGCAGCGCGCAGTCGCGGGCGATCCCTGCGCCTGTTGCTCCACCGCCAATGATAATCACGTCACTTGCTTGCGAGTCGCGAGTTTTCATTGTTTTTCCTCACAGTTCGTTTTTTATCATTTAGCCATACAAATCATATGGAATGTTTGATTTCGCGCATAATCGCTCACTATTCGAAAATGAAACGTGATTTCGTGCGCCTTTCTGAACATTAGTCATAAATCTGTAACAATATGTGCTGTAATTCACATTAACGTGACGTATCTTTACTTAACATCGCGGCCACACTGGGAGCAGCGGGGTTGTTTGAACAAACTGCGGTGTTTACCTCTAAATAAAATACGGGCCACGGAGGCTACAATATGTTGAGTATTTTTAAACCAGCGCCGCATAAAGCGCGCTTGCCTGCGGCGGAGATTGATCCGACCTATCGCCGATTACGCTGGCAGATTTTCTTGGGGATATTCTTTGGCTATGCCGCGTATTATCTGGTGCGCAAGAACTTTGCCCTCGCGATGCCCTACCTGGTAGAACAGGGTTTTTCACGCGGCGATCTGGGCTTTGCGCTGTCCGGGATTTCCATCGCTTATGGTTTTTCGAAATTTATAATGGGTTCGGTGTCCGATCGCTCGAATCCGCGCGTTTTTCTGCCGGCAGGGTTGATTCTGGCCGCAGCAGTCATGTTGTTTATGGGCTTTGTGCCGTGGGCGACATCCAGCATCGCCGTGATGTTTGTACTGTTGTTCCTTTGCGGCTGGTTCCAGGGGATGGGGTGGCCGCCGTGCGGACGTACGATGGTTCACTGGTGGTCGCAGAAAGAGCGCGGCGGCATTGTGTCGGTCTGGAACTGTGCGCATAACGTCGGCGGCGGGATCCCGCCACTGCTGTTCCTGCTGGGGATGGCGTGGTTTAACGACTGGAAAGCGGCGCTCTATATGCCAGCCTTTGGCGCGATTGTGGTGGCGCTGTTCGCTTTCGCAATGATGCGTGATACGCCGCAATCCTGCGGTCTGCCGCCTATCGAAGAGTATAAAAACGACTATCCGGACGACTACAACGAAAAAGCGGAAGAAGAGCTGACCGCGAAGCAAATCTTCATGCAGTACGTACTGCCAAACAAACTGTTGTGGTACATCGCTATCGCCAACGTGTTTGTTTATCTGCTGCGCTACGGCATCCTCGACTGGTCGCCGACCTACCTGAAAGAAGTGAAGCATTTCGCACTGGATAAATCCTCCTGGGCCTACTTCCTGTATGAATACGCGGGTATTCCGGGCACGCTGCTGTGTGGCTGGATGTCGGATAAAGTCTTCCGCGGCAACCGTGGCGCGACCGGCGTGTTCTTTATGACCCTGGTCACTATTGCGACCATCGTTTACTGGATGAACCCGGCAGGAAACCCGAACGTTGATATGGCTTGTATGATTATCATCGGCTTCCTGATCTACGGCCCGGTAATGTTGATCGGTCTGCACGCGCTGGAACTGGCGCCGAAAAAAGCGGCGGGTACGGCGGCGGGCTTTACCGGTCTGTTTGGTTACCTGGGCGGTTCTGTCGCTGCAAGCGCCATTGTGGGTTATACCGTTGACTTCTTCGGTTGGGATGGCGGCTTTATGGTGATGATTGGCGGCAGCATTCTGGCGGTAATCCTGCTGGTGGTCGTGATGATTGGTGAAAAACGCCATCATGATGAGCTGCAGTTAAAACGCAACGGAGGCTAATAACATGAAAACCACACTGAAAAACCTTAGCGTGGCGTTAATGTTGGCAGGAATGACCATCGGAAGCGGCGCCGTGGCGGCTGAAAAAGTCGTTATCGCCCACCGTGGCGCCAGCGGTTATCTGCCGGAGCATACGCTACCGGCGAAAGCGATGGCGTATGCGCAAGGGGCAGATTATCTGGAACAGGATTTAGTGATGACAAAGGACGACCATCTGGTCGTCCTCCATGACCACTACCTTGACCGGGTAACTGACGTCGCTGACCGTTTTCCGGACCGGGCGCGTAAAGATGGGCGCTATTACGCTATCGATTTTACGCTGGATGAAATTAAATCCCTGAAGTTTACCGAAGGGTTTGATATTGAAAACGGCAAAAAAGTACAAACTTATCCGGGCCGTTTCCCGATGGGAAAATCTGATTTCCGCATTCATACCTTTGAAGAGGAAATTGAATTCGTTCAGGGATTAAATCATTCTACCGGTAAAAATATCGGTATTTATCCGGAAATTAAAGCGCCGTGGTTCCATCATCAGGAAGGGAAAGATATTGCCGCGAAAACGCTGGAAGTGCTGAAGAAGTATGGTTACACCGGCAAGCAGGACAATGTCTATTTGCAGTGTTTTGATGTCGCTGAGCTGAAACGTATTAAGAATGAACTGGAACCCAAAATGGGGATGGATCTCAATCTGGTTCAACTTATTGCGTATACCGACTGGAATGAAACACAGCAGAAACAGCCGGACGGTCGTTGGGTAAATTACAACTACGACTGGATGTTTAAGCCGGGCGCTATGAAGCAGGTGGCGGAATATGCGGACGGTATTGGTCCGGATTACCATATGCTGGTTGCGGAAGGCTCAACGAAAGGGAATATCAAGCTGACTGGAATGGTGCAAGACGCGCATCAGAATAAGATGGTAGTGCATCCTTACACTGTGCGTGCCGATCAATTGCCGGACTATGCCACAGACGTCAATCAGTTGTACGACATCCTGTATAACAAGGCGGGCGTCGACGGGCTGTTCACTGACTTCCCGGATAAGGCGGTCATGTTCCTGCAAAAAAATGACTAAAGGTTTGCCATAGTCGAAGTGACGCGCCGGATGATGGCATAAACGCCTCATCCGGCCTGGCGCAACGTTTGCCAGCGTAAGTCTGGTAAACGCAATACCATCAGGCGGGGTTGTTTTATAGCAACCCCTCATCGGTCAGTGTTTCCATACATTTTTGTAATAAAAATAGCGGACTTCCTTCTACCGGCGGTTCTTTTGCTAACAGGGAAATTTGTCGATAAAAGGTGGGTTCCAGCGCCACGGAGCATAATTTTCCTGCCGTGGCTTTTAAGGTTAATTCTGGCAATAAGGCGATACCTAATCCCTGGCGAATAAAATTCAGCGCAGTATCGGGATGGTTAAATTCATATTTAAATATCGGCTCAATACCCTTTTCTTTAAACAACGCCATAATGCTTAATTCATAACGACCTTTACTGACAATAAGTGGTTCGTCCATCAGTTCTTCGACCGTTACTGTACTATTGGCCGCCAGGGGATGATTTTCAGGCACCACTACGGTGAATTTATCCCGGTAAATGGGGACGCAATACATACCGTTGACCGGAAAAGGAACGAAACCGGCATCAATACTTCCGTCCTGCAGCGAATCAATAATAGCCGTACTGTTCTCTTCATAGGGGATAATTTTTACATTTGGATGATGGCTTTCAAAATAGCGAATGACGCCGGGTAAAATGCAGGCGCAGGCGCTGGGAAAACAGCCAATCCGTAGCGTACGGGCCGGGTTCTTTTTTTCTTGTTCGGCAATCTCTTTTACCGCGTTGACGTCGCGCTGGATCGCGCGTAAGTGCCTGACGATGCGGCTACCGGCGGCGGTAAGCTCAATCTCTTTACGACGCTCACGAATCAATATGTCAACGCCGAGCTCCTCCTCAAGCGCGGAGATGGCCTGGCTGACGGCGGATTGCGTCATGTATAGCCGTTTGCTGGCCTCGGTAAATCCGCCGTACTCCAGTACGGCAAGCAGGGCGTGGATTTGGGTTAGCGTCATTAGTAAAACCTAATCAATATAATTAAAACGATTAATTTTTCTAATAGAGTGCACTTGTTTATACTGCGATTCTATCGAATACATCACATTTTGACGCACCTGATAGGTGTTCAGTTGAGCTGAGCGTTGCCTGCGTGCGCCATCTGAGCGGGTCGTTAAGAATGAAAGAAAAATTATGGACGAAGGATTTTTGGGCAATCACCATAGTAAGTTTTATTATCTTTTTTGTTTTTTATGTACTGCTAACTTTATTACCCATTTATATCGCTGACCGCCTGCATGCTTCTGCAGATAAGGCCGGGCTGTTAGTGACATGTTTCCTGGCCGCGGCAATTGTTATTCGGCCATTTGCCGGACAGTGGGTGGGAAAATATTCGAATAAAAAGATTCTGGTGCTCTCTTCTCTGGCTTTTTTGGTGATTACCGCGCTGTATCCGGTTTGCCATTCTATCGAGTCGCTGCTCTTTATCCGCGTACTTCATGGGATTACGTTTGGTGTTATTACCACGGTAAAAGGAACTATTTCAGCGCGGTTAATTCCGGCCTCCCGACGTGGAGAGGGCATCAGCTTTTTCTCTTTAGCGATGGGCCTGGCGATGGTCGTAGGACCGTGGATCGGTTTGAATATGGCCCGCTGGAACGCGTTCACTGCCGCATTCTGGCTTTGTTCCGCTGTAGCGGCGTTAGGGATTGTGCTTTCCCTGATTGTGACGGTCCCTCCGGTAATTCGTCATGCCGATGGTTCGAAACCGAATCTGGGTTTTGCCGCGATGTTTGACCGCGCCGCCTTGCCTTTTGCGCTGGTCACCTTTTTTATGACTTTCTCCTATGCCGGCGTGTCGGCTTTCCTGGCGCTGTATGCGCGTGAGCTGGATTTAATGGCGGCGGCCAGTAATTTCCTGCTGTGCTACGCGATTTTCCTGATGATATGCCGTACCTTCACCGGGAATATTTGTGATAAAAAAGGGCCGAAATACGTTGTTTTCCCATGTCTGTTGGCTTTTACCATCGGTCTGGTGGCGCTGGGCTACACCAATGGCAGCATCATGATGATTATTTCCGGCGGTCTCATCGGTATCGGCTACGGTTCGGTCACGCCGGTTTTCCAGACGCAAATTATCAGCTCGGTTGAACCGCATAAAATCGGCGTGGCGAATTCACTGTTCTTTAACGCGATGGATGCCGGAATGGCGATTGGCGCCTTTATCATGGGAATGATGGTTGAGTCGGTTGGCTATCGTATGATTTATGTCGCTGGCGCGGTGCTGGTGGTACTCGCTGGCGCACTGTATGCCGTGCAGATGAAAAAACGTGGCGTGATGCCTTTGGTTTCCACCAGCGAGTTGCACTGAGTTACATCTCGATTTCGATATCGCCTTTTGCCCTGCAGCAGCAGGGCAAAATCTCTCCCGGCTGGATAAACGCTAAAGGTTCCGTAATCCAGTCAACCTGACCGGCAACCAGTCGGGTACGACAGGAGCCGCAATAACCTTCGCGGCACTGATACTCCACCTCAACGTTATGCGATTCCAGCGCGGCCAGCAGAGAAGGGTGTTCATCCTGGCACAGCAGCTGTGTGCCAGTGATACGCAGCGTGACGCGTCCCATCAGAGCTGGAAATTACTCAGATCGTCGGTATCGACTTCCGAATCGATTTGTCCGACCAGATAAGAGCTAACTTCCACTTCCTGTGGCGCGACCTGAACGTTATCGGACACCAGCCAGGTATTGATCCACGGGATTGGGTTGGAGCGGGTCTGGAACGGCAGATCCAGCCCTACCGCCTGCATACGAATATTAGTAATATATTCAACGTATTGACACAGGATATCTTTATTCAGGCCGATCATCGAACCGTCGCGGAACAGATAGTCCGCCCACTCTTTTTCCTGCTGCGCCGCCTGCACGAACAGGTCATAACATTCCTGTTTACACTCTTCGGCGATTTCCGCCATCTCCGGGTCGTCCACGCCGCTACGCAACAGGTTCAGCATATGTTGCGTGCCGGTCAGATGCAGAGCTTCGTCACGGGCGATCAGACGGATAATTTTGGCGTTGCCTTCCATCAGTTCACGCTCGGCAAATGCGAAAGAGCAGGCGAAGCTGACGTAGAAGCGGATGGCTTCCAGCGCGTTCACGCTCATCAGGCACAGATACAGTTTTTTCTTCAGCTCACGCAGATTCACGACAACCGTTTTGCCATTAACGGTATGGGTGCCTTCACCGAGCAGGTGCCAGTAACTGGTCATCTCAATAAGTTCGTCGTAGTAGGCGGAGATCCCTTCGGCGCGCTTCTGAATTTGCTCATTGGTCACGATATCGTCAAACACGACCGCCGGATCGTTGACGATGTTACGAATAATGTGGGTGTAGGATCGTGAGTGAATCGTCTCAGAAAACGCCCAGGTCTCTACCCACGTCTCCAGCTCCGGGATGGAAATGAGCGGCAGCAGGGCGACGTTCGGGCTACGTCCCTGAATGGAATCCAGCAGCGTCTGGTATTTGAGGTTGCTGATGAAGATATGTTTTTCGTGCTCCGGCAACGCCTGATAATCGATACGATCGCGGGAGACGTCGACCTCTTCCGGACGCCAGAAGAAAGAGAGCTGTTTTTCGATCAGTTTTTCGAAGATGTCATATTTCTGCTGGTCATAGCGTGCAACGTTGACCGGCTGGCCAAAGAACATGGGTTCCTTGAGCTGATCGTTTTTCGTCTGTGAAAAAGTGGTGTATGCCATTGAAGTGAATCCTTTATGGGATGAGCGCCGGATGGCGGCGCAAGCGCCTTATCCGGCCTACAAACCGTACAATCGTAGGCCGGGTAAGCATAGCGCTACCCGGCACTATTCATCAGATCTTACAAGCGCCGCTTTCGCAGCCATCGTCCTGAATAGAAGGCGCCAAATCGTCCTGCGCATCTTCCGCGCCGTCGCGGGTATTTTGATAGTACAGAGTTTTCACGCCAAACTTATACGCGGTGAGCAAATCTTTCAGCAGTTGCTGCATCGGCACTTTTCCTGACGGGAAACGTGACGGATCGTAGTTGGTATTGGCGGAAATCGACTGATCGATAAACTTCTGCATGATACCCACCAGTTGCAGATAACCGTCGTTGTTCGGCATCTCCCACAACAGTTCGTAAGCGTCTTTCAGATGCTCATAATCCGGCACGACCTGACGCAAAATACCGTCTTTCGAGGCCTTGATGCTGACGTAGCCGCGCGGCGGCTCAATGCCGTTGGTGGCGTTGGAGATCTGGGACGACGTTTCCGACGGCATTAGCGCCGATAGCGTGGAGTTACGCAGACCGTGGGTTTTGATCGACTCACGCAGCTGTTCCCAGTCGTAGTGCAGCGGTTCGTTGACGATCGCATCCAGATCTTTTTTGTAGGTGTCGATCGGCAAAATGCCTTTTGCATAGGTGGTTTCGTTGAACCATGGGCAGGCGCCTTGCTCTTTCGCCAGTTCGTTGGACGCTTTAAGCAGATAGTACTGAATGGCTTCAAAGGTTTTATGCGTCAGATTATTGGCGCTGCCGTCGGAATAACGTTTACCGTTTTTCGCCAGCCAGTAGGCGAAGTTAATCACGCCAATGCCCAGCGTACGACGGCCCATTGCGCCGCGTTTGGCAGCCGGAATCGGGTAATCCTGATAATCGAGCAGAGCATCCAAAGCGCGTACTGCCAGAATAGCCAGTTCTTCCAGCTCGTCCAGAGTTTTAATGGCGCCCAGGTTGAATGCAGACAGCGTACACAACGCAATTTCGCCGTTTTCATCGTTGACATCGTTCAGCGGTTTGGTCGGCAGGGCAATCTCCAGACACAGGTTAGACTGGCGTACCGGGGCGACAACCGGATCGAACGGACTGTGAGTATTGCAGTGGTCAACGTTCTGGATATAGATACGACCGGTAGAGGCGCGTTCCTGCATCATCAGCGAGAACAGTTCGACCGCTTTCACACGCTGTTTGCGGATGCTGTCGTCGTTTTCATATTTCACGTACAGGCGTTCGAATTCGTCCTGGTCGGCGAAGAACGCATCGTATAGCCCGGGTACATCGGACGGACTGAACAGCGTAATGTCGCCGCCCTTCAGCAGGCGGGTATACATCAGTTTGTTGATCTGTACGCCGTAGTCCATGTGACGTACGCGGTTGCCTTCCACGCCGCGGTTGTTTTTCAGCACCAGCAGGCTTTCCACTTCCAGGTGCCACATCGGATAGAACAGTGTCGCCGCGCCGCCGCGCACGCCGCCCTGCGAGCAGGATTTCACCGCCGTCTGGAAGTGCTTGTAGAACGGAATACAGCCGGTGTGGAAGGCTTCGCCGCCACGAATCGGGCTGCCCAGCGCACGAATGCGGCCAGCGTTGATGCCGATACCGGCGCGCTGAGAAACGTATTTCACAATCGCGCTGGAGGTGGCGTTGATGGAATCCAGACTGTCGCCACACTCGATCAGTACGCAGGAGCTGAACTGACGGGTTGGGGTACGCACACCGGACATGATGGGCGTCGGCAGCGAGATTTTGAACGTAGAGACCGCATCGTAAAAACGTTTTACATAGTCAAGACGCGTTTCACGCGGATAGTTCGAGAACAGGCAGGCCGCTACCAGAATGTAGAGGAACTGCGCGCTTTCATAGATTTCGCCGGTCACGCGGTTTTGCACCAGATATTTCCCTTCCAGCTGCTTAACGGCAGCGTAGGAGAAGGTCATATCGCGATCGTGAACGATAAACGAATCCATCTGCTTGAACTCTTCTTCCGTGTAGTCTTCCAGCAGATGATTGTCGTATTTGCCAAGCTCAACCATTTTTACCACATGGTGGTAAAGTGCGGGCGGCTCAAACTGGCCGAAGGCTTTCTTACGCAGGTGGAAAATCGCCAGACGCGCAGCCAGGTATTGATAATCCGGCGCATCGCGAGAGATCAGGTCTGCGGCGGCCTTAATGATAGTTTCATGGATATCGGAGGTCTTAATCCCATCATAAAACTGAATATGCGAGCGTAGCTCGACCTGAGAAACCGATACGTTATTCAGTCCTTCTGCCGCCCAATCAAGCACGCGATGAATTTTGTCGAGATTGATGCGCTCAGTACGGCCGTCACGCTTTGTCACCAGCAGACTCTGATTCATGTGGTTTTCTACCTGTTTACCTGTCCGTGAAAGAAAAATATCCCCCCGCTTATCCACAACGCCACGTTGTGACTAACTCTGTGGATAAATACTATATATAGGGGGTAATCGATAAGTGAAACGCTATATGGTGAGTATTCTAGTAGGGATTCTTTTGAGTACAAGAGTTGATTTTGGCGTTAAATTGCGGTTGCAAAAGCGTAAGAATCGCTAAATGCGCGTCTGATAAGGCCTGGAGAGGATGTCAACAATTCATAAAAAAAAATCAAAATTTGATCGAATGCTGATTTCTTCATCGAAGAGAAAGGTTGCGCCCGATGATCTAACGCAACCCTTATAGGAAAATTCTTTGATGTCAGGCTTTTTTAGCGCGGGTATGCAACATGTAGTTAACGTCTACTCCGGGACCGAGTTTGAAAGTATTGGTTATCGGGTTGTAGTGCAGCCCGGTGATATGTTGCTCTTTCAGGACGGTTTCATCTACCCAGCTTAACAGTTCAGCAGGCTTAATGAATTTCTTCACGTCGTGCGTGCCTTTTGGCACCATGCGCAGAATATACTCAGCGCCGACGACCGCCATCAGCCAGGATTTTCCATTGCGGTTCAACGTTGAGAAGAACACCTCGCCGCCGGGTTTAACCAGTTGGGCGCAGGCGTGGACGACCGATTGCGGATCGGGAACATGCTCCAGCATTTCCATACAGGTGACGACGTCGTATTGCTGGGCGTGTTTTGCCGCATGTTCCTCAACCGTCTCCTGCACGTACTCTACCTCGATGCCGCTTTCCAGCGCATGCAGTTTGGCGACCTGCAAAGGCTCAAAGCCCATATCCAGCCCGGTGACGGTTGCGCCTTCGCGCGCCATGCTCTCCGCCAGAATACCGCCGCCACAGCCGACGTCGAGCACCTTTTTACCGAACAGGCCGCCTGAGCGCTCAGTAATGTAGCCAAGGCGTAGGGGGTTGATGCGATGCAATGGCTTGAATTCGCCCTCCAGATCCCACCAGCGCGACGCGACGGCTTCGAATTTGGCGATTTCATTATGGTCAACGTTGTGAGCTACCGACGGTTTTTCAGTGTTCATGAGTACATGAGATTCCGCTATTGATCTATCGGGGCAGTATAGCAGGTGCAAAGTCGCTGCGTTATATCTACTGCCGTCTTTATTACGCTTTCAGCGCAAGAAGTTTTCTTGCGCGTTCTGTAAAACCGCTACCGATGTGGTGCGTGATAAAATTACAGACGCCCTCGACGTTGTTGTTTTTTAACATATCCAAAATAGTGGCATGTCCACGGTTAGAGCTGGTGATATATTCAGCGGTAAAATCCAGTCTGTAGCGAATTGCCAATAAACGTGCTGAGATCAACAGGTGTGCTTGTGAAATGTATTTATTATCGGCATATTTCACAAAAACATAATGAAAATCATGATCCAGTTTGAGGTAAGCTTGCGTATCTCGCTCTGCATTAATTTTTGCTGACTTCGATAAAATATTGCTTAATTCGACTATGACATTGTTAGCATTTTTCTCCATCGCTTCACGAATTGCGCCCTGTTCAAGGATAACCCTCATTTTGATGAGATCATTGATATCCTCGTCGGTGACAGAAAAAACAAATGTCCCACTGCGGGGAATGATGTTGACCAGGTTTTCATTATAGCTCAGCCAAATAAAAGCTTCACGAATTGGTGTTTTACTTACCATCAGAATATTTGATAGTTCATTTTCACTGATCGCTTGCCCAAGATCGAAATCGCCATGGATAATCATCTCCCTTATTTTCTCTTTAATCACCTGGGTGATAGATTTGGGTATTTCAATTGATATGTGACTAAAATCACGCTTTAATCTATTTTTCATTTTCTTCTCCTCCATGGTTAAACCCGGCTCCATTGTAATTAATTTATTCAAAATTAACGGATCTAATATATCAGATATAAGAAAATTTACATACTTTATTGTTGTTATTGTATATTTCATTAAGTTTGCTTGCTGATATATCAGATATGACACATTAGCTTTTGAATTGTATTGTTTTTTACGTAACATCGATTCCGGTCAATACCCTTATTCATTGAATCATAAAAGGTGATGCAAAATGAGTAGTCCACAAGAAAATTTATACGATGCAATTCGTATTGTAAAAAGGAAAATCATTCCTTTGGCCTTTATTCTTTACTTTTTTAACTATATGGATCGTGTCAATATTGGGTTTGCTGCATTACGCATGAATGAATCTCTCGGTATTACGCCTGAGGATTTCGCTAATATTTCTTCTATATTCTTCATATCATATTTAATCTTTCAAATTCCGAGTAGCATCGGCTTGCAAAAGCTTGGTGCAAGAAAATGGATTAGTTCCATTATTATCGGCTGGGGAGCGGTAACAGGGCTGATTTTTTTTGCTAAAGATACTCAACATATTTTGCTGGCTCGCATTTTTTTGGGGGTATTTGAAGCTGGCTTTTTCCCGGGCATGGTTTATTATCTTGCATGCTGGTTCCCGGCTCGTGAACGCGGAAAAGTCAATAGTTTCTTCATGTTATCTATTGCTGTAGCATCGGTATTGGCTGCGCCGATGTCTGGTTGGATCATCGAGCATTTGAATACCCCGGATTATGAAGGCTGGCGCTGGCTTTTTGCTATTGAAGGTATCCCTACCGTATTCCTTGGCATCCTGACATTTTATTTACTGCCTGACAGTCCAGAAAAGGCTAAATGGCTTACGCCACAGCAGATATCGGCCTTAGTTAATAAATTACGCACTGACAATGAAACTGCAGCGGCATTAAATAAAAATACCAACTCATCCTTTCTTTCCGTAATCAAAAATCCAGTTTTGCTTCAGCTTTCTTTCGCCTACATGTTGATTCAGGCGGCTGCTCTGGCGGCAAACTACTGGTTGCCGGGGTTGGTGAAGGGATTTTCAGCTGATTTTACGGATACTGACGTTGGTTTAATCATGAGTATTCCGTTTATTTTCGCTATGTTCAGCATGCCCTGGTGGGGCTGGCATTCCGATAAAAAGAATGAACGAAAATGGCATGCTGCATTACCCATGTTTCTGGCAGGTTGTGGTTTTCTGATGATTGCTCTTGTCCCCTCAATGTCGCTGAGAATGCTGGGGCTAACGTTCTATGGTGTTGGGATCCTCAGCTATTACGGACCTTACTGGGCGCTGCCTTCTGCATTATTGTCGCCGTCAGGGTTGGCTATCAGCATTGCGTTTATTAACTCATGTTCAAGTCTTGGCGGATTCCTGATTAATAAGTCACTGGGATTCGTTTCTACTCATTATGGTGCGACAGGAATATTTATTGTAGAGGCAATACTTTGCTTCGCTGCGGTAGCCGTTCTGGCGTTAATGAAAATTGATGTGAAAAAAGAAAAAAGCCAACAAACAAATGTTGTATCACGAACCTGATAAATGGAGAAATTATGAAAATTACGTCTATTGAAGTTTTTGACTGTGAATTAAAAAAAAGAGATCAAACGATGTCATCTTATAATCCAGTACTTATCCGGGTGAATACCGACTCAGGATTAAGTGGTATTGGCGAAGTAGGACTGGCCTATGGCGCAGGCGCTAAAGCTGGCGTAGGGATCATCAGAGATCTGGCGCCATTGATTGTGGGTGAAGATCCACTAAATATCGAAAAAATTTGGGAGTTCTTTTTCAGAAAGACTTTTTGGGGGATGGGGGGCGGGAACGTTTTTTATGCCGGAATGAGCGCTATTGATATTGCTCTTTGGGATATCAAAGGTAAATATTTAGGTGTACCTGTTTATCAGCTCCTTGGCGGGAAAACTAATGAAAAATTAAGAACCTATGCTAGTCAGTTACAATTTGGTTGGGGGGATAAACGCCAGATATTAGTGACACCTGATGAATATGCTGAGGCGGCGCGTGCGGCTCTTGACGATGGATATGATGCGATTAAAGTGGATCCACTCGAAATCGATCGTAATGGCGATGACTGTGTTTTTCAGAATAAAAATCGTAACTATTCAGGATTGTTACTGGCCGATCAATTAAAAATGGGGGAAGCGCGAATTGCCGCTATGCGTGAAGCAATGGGGGATGATGCTGATATTATCGTGGAAATCCATTCTCTTCTCGGTACAAACTCAGCTATTCAATTTGCGAAGGCGATAGAAAAGTATCGTATCTTTCTTTATGAAGAACCGATTCATCCATTAAATTCTGATAATATGCAGAAAGTTTCCCGTTCAACAACGATTCCAATCGCCACTGGCGAGCGTTCCTACACAAGATGGGGATACAGGGAATTACTGGAGAAGCAGTCTATTGCCGTAGCGCAACCTGATTTGTGTCTCTGCGGCGGAATTACCGAAGGAAAGAAAATCTGTGACTATGCTAATATTTATGACACCACTGTACAGGTGCATGTTTGCGGCGGTCCTGTTTCCACGGTAGCCGCGCTGCATATGGAAACAGCAATTCCCAACTTTATTATTCATGAGCATCATACCAATGCGATGAAAGCATCTATTCGGGAACTTTGTACCCACGATTATCAGCCGGAAAATGGCTATTATGTCGCGCCGGAACAGCCCGGATTGGGTCAGGAATTAAACGATGAGGTAGTGAAAGAATACCTGGCCTATGTGATTAAATAGCATCTGGTGATACTGATTATGGTTTATGCCTTCCGGCATATCCCCTAAATAATTCGAGTTGCAGGATAAAATGGTTAACCGTCTTGAACAGCGCTTGCGCTAACCCCGACGGGGCGGGGCCCAGGGATGGGCCTAGTAACTTGCCGCCAACGCACATGAAACTTGAAGTATGACGGGTATACACGGGAGGTATTGATTTTCCAGCCTCTTCCTGGCCAGACCCCGATCTCCCCTGTGTCGCCTCTGAAACCGATCGCCGATAAACGCCGGGACCACGCTTATAAATGAAGAGAGCATGCGGCACCCGAATAAAGCATTGTCTGGCTGCATTCCGTTTACCAGTACGTGGGCGAATGTGTTATAATTTGCGACCTTTGAATCCGGGATACAGTAGAGGGATAGCGGTTAGATGAGCGACCTTGCGAGAGAAATTACACCGGTCAACATTGAGGAAGAGCTGAAGAGCTCCTATCTGGATTATGCGATGTCGGTCATTGTTGGCCGTGCGCTGCCGGATGTCCGAGATGGCCTGAAGCCGGTACACCGTCGCGTACTTTACGCCATGAACGTATTGGGCAATGACTGGAACAAAGCCTATAAAAAATCTGCCCGTGTCGTTGGTGACGTAATCGGTAAATACCATCCCCACGGCGATTCCGCAGTGTATGACACCATCGTTCGTATGGCGCAGCCATTCTCGCTGCGTTACATGCTGGTGGATGGTCAGGGTAACTTCGGTTCTATTGACGGCGACTCCGCGGCGGCAATGCGTTATACGGAGATCCGTCTGGCGAAAATCGCCCACGAACTGATGGCCGATCTCGAAAAAGAGACGGTGGATTTCGTGGATAACTATGACGGTACGGAAAAAATTCCGGACGTCATGCCGACCAAAATTCCGAATCTGCTGGTGAACGGTTCTTCCGGTATCGCAGTAGGTATGGCGACGAATATCCCGCCGCACAACCTGACGGAAGTGATTAACGGCTGCCTGGCGTATATCGACAACGAAGACATCAGCATTGAAGGGCTGATGGAACATATTCCGGGTCCGGACTTCCCGACCGCCGCGATCATCAACGGTCGTCGTGGTATCGAAGAAGCCTACCGTACCGGTCGTGGCAAAGTGTACATCCGCGCCCGCGCGGAAGTTGAAGCTGACGCGAAAACGGGCCGTGAAACCATCATCGTCCATGAAATTCCCTATCAGGTGAACAAAGCGCGCCTGATCGAGAAAATCGCTGAGCTGGTGAAAGATAAACGCGTGGAAGGCATCAGCGCGCTGCGTGACGAATCCGACAAAGACGGTATGCGCATCGTGATTGAAGTGAAACGCGATGCGGTGGGCGAGGTGGTGCTTAATAATCTCTACTCCCAGACCCAGCTACAGGTTTCCTTCGGTATTAACATGGTGGCGCTGCATCACGGCCAGCCGAAGATCATGAACCTGAAAGACATCATTTCAGCGTTCGTGCGCCACCGCCGTGAAGTGGTGACGCGTCGTACTATTTTTGAACTGCGTAAAGCCCGTGACCGCGCGCATATCCTTGAAGCTCTGGCGATTGCGCTAGCTAACATCGACCCGATTATCGAACTGATTCGCCGCGCGCCAACGCCGGCGGAAGCAAAAGCGGCGCTGATTTCGCGTCCGTGGGACCTAGGCAACGTTGCTGCGATGCTGGAGCGCGCCGGTGATGACGCCGCGCGTCCGGAATGGCTGGAGCCAGAATTTGGCGTGCGTGACGGTCAGTACTACCTGACTGAACAGCAGGCGCAGGCGATTCTGGATCTGCGTTTGCAGAAACTGACCGGCCTGGAGCATGAAAAACTGCTCGACGAATACAAAGAGTTGCTGGAGCAGATTGCTGAATTGCTGCACATTCTGGGCAGCGCCGATCGCCTGATGGAAGTGATCCGCGAAGAGATGGAGTTAATTCGCGATCAGTTCGGCGATGAGCGTCGTACCGAAATCACCGCCAACAGCGCCGATATTAATATCGAAGATCTGATTAGCCAGGAAGATGTTGTCGTGACGCTGTCTCACCAGGGTTACGTCAAGTATCAACCGCTGACGGATTACGAAGCGCAACGTCGTGGTGGGAAAGGTAAATCTGCCGCGCGTATTAAAGAAGAAGACTTTATCGACCGCCTGCTGGTGGCTAACACCCATGACACCATCCTCTGCTTCTCCAGCCGGGGCCGTCTGTACTGGATGAAGGTCTATCAGCTGCCGGAAGCCAGCCGCGGCGCGCGCGGTCGTCCGATCGTCAACCTGCTGCCGCTGGAAGCCAACGAACGTATCACCGCGATTCTGCCGGTTCGTGAGTACGAAGAAGGCGTCAACGTCTTTATGGCGACCGCCAGCGGTACCGTGAAGAAAACGGCGCTGACCGAATTCAGCCGTCCGCGTTCCGCCGGTATTATCGCGGTGAACCTCAACGACGGCGACGAGCTGATTGGCGTTGACCTGACTTCTGGTTCTGACGAAGTCATGCTGTTCTCGGCCGCGGGTAAAGTGGTGCGCTTCAAAGAAGACGCCGTCCGTGCGATGGGGCGTACCGCGACCGGTGTGCGCGGTATTAAGCTGGCGGGAGACGATAAAGTAGTCTCTCTGATCATCCCACGCGGCGAAGGCGCTATTCTGACCGTAACGCAAAACGGCTACGGGAAGCGTACCGCAGCGGACGAGTACCCGACCAAGTCTCGTGCGACGCAGGGCGTTATCTCTATCAAAGTGACCGAGCGCAACGGTTCCGTTGTCGGTGCGGTACAGGTAGACGATTGCGACCAGATCATGATGATCACGGATGCCGGTACTCTGGTGCGTACCCGAGTGTCTGAGATCAGCGTAGTGGGACGTAATACCCAGGGCGTTATCCTTATCCGCACGGCGGAAGATGAAAACGTGGTGGGTCTGCAACGCGTTGCTGAACCGGTAGATGACGAAGAACTCGACGCTATCGACGGCAGCGTGGCGGAAGGGGATGAGGATATCGCCCCGGAAGCGGAAAGCGATGACGACGTTGCGGATGACGCTGACGAGTAATGTTATTGCTGTGCGAGGGCCGGATATCCGGCCCTTTTTCTTTGCCGTTGCGGGCTACGTCATTTACCGCTACCTTAGTCACACTCTATTTACATCCTGAGGCGGAGCTTCGCCCCTTTGAAATACCTTGCTTCCTTTCAAACTACGCTGAAAGTCTCGCGCTACTTATTCAGAGCGTTAGCGTTACTCATTTGGCTCTTAATCGCCTTTGTTTCGGTGTTTTACATCGTCAATGCCCTGCACCAGCGGGAGTCTGAAATTCGTCAGGAGTTCAACCTTAGCTCCGATCAGGCGCAGCGTTTTATCCAGCGCACGTCGGATGTGATGAAAGAGCTCAAATATATCGCCGAGAACCGTTTAACGGCGGAAAACGGCGTCATGTCGTCGCGTGCGCGTGATGACAAAATGGTGGTGCCGGACTTTGAACCGCTATTCGCCGACTCAGACTGTGCGGCGATGGGCTCCGCCTGGCGCGGATCGCTGGAGTCGCTGGCCTGGTTTATGCGTTACTGGCGCGACAACTTTTCAGCGGCGTATGATCTTAACCGCGTTTTCCTGATTGGCAGCGATAACCTCTGTATGGCGAATTTCGGCCTGCGTGAAATGCCCGTGGAGCGCGATGATGCGTTAAAAGCGTTACATGAGCGGATTATGAAATACCGCAACGCGCCGCAGGAAGAAAGTGGGAATAACCTTTTCTGGATAAGCCAGGGCGCGCGTCAGGGCGTGGGCTACTTTTATGCGCTGACGCCGGTGTATCTGGCCAACCGTCTGCAGGCGCTGCTGGGCGTCGAGCAGTCCATCCGTATGGAAAATTTTTTCACGCCCGGCAGTTTGCCGATGGGCGTCACTATTATTGATGAGAACGGCCATTCGCTGATTTCGTTGACCGGTCCTGACGGCAATATTAAAGCGGAGCCGCGCTGGATGCAGGAGCGCTCCTGGTTTGGTTATACGCCAGGTTTTCGCGAACTGGTACTCAAAAAAAGCCTGCCGCCATCCTCGCTCAGTATTGTCTATTCTGTGCCTGTAGATTTAGTCCTGGAGCGTATTCGTATTCTTATCCTGAACGCTATCCTGCTAAACGTGCTGGTGGGCGCAGGGCTGTTTACGCTTGCGCGGATGTATGAGCGGCGAATTTTCATTCCGGCGGAGAGCGATGCCCAGCGTCTGGAAGAACATGAACAGTTCAACCGTAAAATCGTTGCCTCCGCGCCGGTGGGGATCTGTATTCTGCGCACTATTGATGGTGTCAATATTCTGAGTAACGAACTGGCGCACACCTACCTGAACATGCTCACGCATGAAGACAGACAGCGCCTGACGCAAATTATTTGCGGCCAGCAGGTTAACTTCGTTGATGTATTGACCAGCAATAATACCAATTTGCAAATTAGCTTCGTCCATTCCCGCTATCGCAATGAAAACGTCGCGATTTGCGTGTTGGTAGATGTGAGTACGCGCGTCAAAATGGAAGAGTCGCTGCAGGAGATGGCGCAGGCGGCGGAGCAGGCAAGCCAGTCTAAATCCATGTTCCTTGCGACGGTCAGCCATGAATTGCGCACACCGCTGTACGGTATCATCGGCAATCTCGATCTGCTGCAAACCAAAGAGTTGCCAAAAGGCGTGGATCGGCTGGTCACGGCGATGAATAACTCCTCCAGCCTGTTGCTGAAAATTATCAGCGACATTCTCGACTTCTCGAAAATTGAGTCGGAACAGCTAAAGATTGAGCCGCGCGAATTTTCACCGCGAGAGGTGATGAACCATATCACCGCCAATTATCTGCCGCTGGTGGTGCGTAAGCAGCTCGGCCTGTATTGTTTTATTGAGCCTGACGTGCCGGTATCGCTGAACGGCGACCCGATGCGTTTACAGCAGGTTATTTCAAACCTGTTGAGCAACGCCATTAAGTTTACCGATATTGGCTGCATCGTGCTGCATGTGCGCTGTGATGGGGATTATCTCAGCATTCGCGTGCGGGATACCGGCGTCGGTATTCCGGCAAAAGAGGTGGTTCGCCTGTTCGATCCCTTCTTCCAGGTGGGAACCGGCGTACAGCGTAACTTTCAGGGGACCGGTCTGGGGCTGGCGATTTGCGAAAAATTGATCAGCATGATGGACGGCGATATTTCCGTCGATTCGGAGCCGGGCATGGGAAGCCAGTTTACGCTGCGCATCCCGCTTTATGGCGCGCAATACCCTGTGAAAAAGAGCGTGGAAGGACTCGCCGGAACCTGCTGTTGGCTGGCGGTGCGCAATACTTCTTTGTGCCAGTTTATTGAGACCAGTCTGGCGCGTAGCGGCGTTCATACGCAGCGTTATGAAGGGCAAGAACCCGCTGCGGACGATATTTTGATTGTCGATGACGCGCTGGAGCATACCTGGCAGGGGAGGGCGGCGGTCGTCTTTTGCCGCCGTCATATCGGGATTCCGTTGGAAAGAGCGCCGGGCGAGTGGGTGCATAGTGTGGCGTCGGTGCATGAGTTACCCGCGCTGTTGGCGCGTATTTATAGTATTGAGCTGGATAGTGAAGCGCTTTCCAGCGCATTGCCGACGACGGATAAAACCGCAGATTCAAATGACGACATGATGATTCTGGTCGTTGACGATCATCCGATCAATCGCCGTCTGCTGGCCGATCAATTGGGATCGCTGGGGTATCAGTGTAAGACAGCCAATGATGGCGTGGACGCTCTGAATGTGCTGAGTAAAAATGCTATCGATATTGTTCTGAGCGATGTGAACATGCCGAACATGGACGGCTATCGCCTGACGCAGCGTATCCGTCAGCTTGGGCTGACGCTGCCGGTCGTCGGCGTGACGGCGAACGCGCTGGCGGAAGAGAAACAACGTTGCCTGGAGTCCGGTATGGATAGCTGTTTGTCGAAGCCTGTGACGCTGGATGTGTTGAAACAGACGCTGGCGGTGTATGCCGAGCGGGTACGTAAAACGCGGGCATAAAAAATGCCGGATGGCGGCGTCGCCTGTCCGGCCTGCAAAAGATGAGTCGACTGGTAGGCCTGATAAGCGTAGCGCCATCAGGCTGGGTAACATAAAAGCGATTTATTCTTTGTCTGTCGGACTCAGGGTGACGGAAGAGAGATAGTTGAGCAGCGCGATATCATTCTCTACGCCCAGTTTCATCATCGCCGATTTCTTCTGGCTGCTGATGGTCTTAATGCTGCGGTTGAGCTTCTTGGCGATTTCGGTGACCAGGAAACCCTCGGCGAACAGGCGTAATACTTCGCTCTCTTTTGGCGACAGGCGCTTGTCGCCGTAACCGCCTGCGCTGATTTTCTCCAGCAGGCGAGAAACGCTTTCTGGGGTGAATTTTTTGCCTTTTTGCAGCGCGGCCAGCGCCTTAGGCAGATCGGTTGGCGCACCCTGTTTGAGTACGATCCCTTCAATATCAAGATCCAACACGGCGCTCAGGATCGCCGGATTGTTGTTCATGGTCAGAACGATAATAGACAGGCTCGGAAAATGACGCTTGATGTACTTGATCAAGGTGATCCCATCGCCGTATTTATCTCCCGGCATGGAGAGGTCAGTGATCAACACATGCGCATCTAATTTCGGCAGGTTGTTGATCAATGCTGTGGAATCTTCAAATTCGCCGACAACATTCACCCACTCGATTTGTTCAAGTGATTTGCGAATACCGAACAGTACAATCGGGTGGTCATCGGCAATAATTACGTTCATATTGTTCATGTATTGGGCTACCTTGCTACAGCAAGCTTTTGACGTAGGCGTCAATGTCGCTGATATATTTTTCTATACCTGGAGCATCTTTCTCACGAATCAGATGTTCCAGCGTTTCACATAACTGCTTGCCGGGTACCAGATTAAGCATGGCAAACACCCCTTTCAGGCGGTGGGCCGTTTGGGCCAGCGCAGCGAAATCGCTGGTTGCCGCCTCAGTATACAACCTCTTAACATCATCCGGTACTGTGTCTACAAATAGCGCATAATAGCCGCTGGCATGAAGCTCGGCATTTTCATCTCCGCCGAGCGGGGAGGCGGGAATCTCTTCCTGCGCCAGCTGCTCTTCGATAAGTTGTAGTACAGCTTCCTGCATAGCATTGCTCATATTAAAGTTGACGCGCAACTGACCCGGGCCAATTTTCCGCACGCCTGACTCATCATCGCTTAAAAGCAAGCCCGAGGCAGTAAGATTAGACGGATTATCCGTTAAAAAGAGATCATATTCTTGACTTATCTGCCTTTCATCCGGCGTGATGCAGGTGGCGCCCCAGTTTTCTAACTGACGCAGCACAATCGCGCGAACCTCGTTGGACGTCACATCGACCATCACGCTCACGTCGTCCAGCAGGCGCTCTTCGACCTGAGTATGCTGATCGTGAGGAAGCATTTTGACATGAACGGTATAGCGCGTGCCCAGCGTTTCTCGCGCTTTAATGTTGAGATGACCGCCCAGTTTGCGCGCCAGTTGATTGCACAGCCAGAAGGTGAGCGGATTCGCTTTGCCGTAACGATCGCCCTGCGTTTCATTCATATACGGGAAATGCAGATTATCAATCTCGTTTAACGTTACACCTTCGCCCGTATCCAGAATACGGAAAGTCAGACGCTCCGCGATAGATTCATCCTGCTCGACTTCAAGCGTAATTTTACCCATAGCAGTCGTCGTGACGGCATACTGAATCAACAGCAGCAAAATCCGGCGCAGGGCGTCGCGATCGCCCCAGCGTTCATCGTTGCCGCTAAGATGGTTATTAATCAGCAGTTGCAGCCCTTTACGCTTAATGGCGGGCAGCACTTCCGGCACGACTTCGTCAATAAGATCCTGCAGGGAGAACAGCGTTGCTTCGCTCTTCCATGCGTCATTTTCCAGCATATTCGCCAGTTGGATTTCATCGATCATACGTACCAATACATCCGCCTGATCCGCCAGTTTCAGGCTTTCCGGCGTGGTGACTGCCGCGGCGTTAACCGCCAGTTGGCGTACGGGCTCTTTAAGCGTGTTGCTGATATTTTGCATAAAGGCGGCGCGGCCCTGCTGATTCTTCTCATACAAACGCTGCGCCTGTTTAAGCTTCTTATTCACCAGCACTTCCCGGTCCTGATCGCGAATAATAAAGATCTGCGTGCGGGGGGCGATCTGGCTGCGAAACAGACGGATCTCATACAGTTCGTTATTAATTGTCGCCTGAATCACGCCCTGATGCTGCTCCGCCATGCTGGTAATATTTTGCAGGTTAAGATGCGGCAACAGATGATCGGCGATTTTATTGCTGATCACGGTGCGGTTGCCTTCCTGATCGTAGACCAGCAGACCCAGCGGCAGCAGAGAAACGATCTCTTCATTAATGGCGCGTAAGACGCGAAGCTCGTTATTCGCCGCGTTGCCGGATGTCGATTCCGTCGACCGTCCCGGCTGATGACGGAACGTGGCGTAGCCAAATAACGCCAACGCCAGCAGCCCGATGTTCAGCAGTAAAGGCAGCAAAATATTTTGCAACGTATCAAGCAAAAGCGTACCGAACGGTACCTGCCAGATCAGGCGCATTCCGGTAGAGTTAAGCGCTGAGGAGATCTCAATTTTTGAACCGTTAAAGCTAATCGTGACGCTATCTGGCGCTTCCTTTTCACTGCTTCGCCCCGTCGTCTGGGTTGCGTCAGGCTCTATCCGAAAACTGTCCAGCGGCATTCCCGGCGGGATTAAATCATTAATGGGCAGATCAAACGCCACCACGGTTGCCAGATGTCCTGGCTGATTGAAGGTCGTGCGCAGCGTAAAATAGTGACCGTTTTGCCAGGCCAGTTTTCGCAATGAGGAGAAACTTTCGCGCTCATCCAGCGCATTCGCCTGCTGCAACATCTCTGCCCGGCGGGAATCGACGATATTGCCAATAGTGGACTCTTTAAAGCCGGAAGAGAGATCTTTCAACGGTAGGGTAGAGATAAGAATCAGGCTGTTATCCTGTCCGTTGAGGTAATACATTGACCACGGCACGTTTTCCGCGCCCCACAGCGTATCCAGATAAGTTGACATACGCTGCGTCATTTCCAGCGTGGCGCTGTCATGGGAACCGAAAATCAGCGCTTCAGTTTTACGTCGCGGCTTTTCAAGATAATACACATCCTGCTTCAGACGCGTTTCCTGAAGTCCTTCACCTGTTGATGGCGTAGTGGTCGCGGCGATGTTGTCATAAATTTGCCAGGTAACATACCGCCAGGTATCCACGCGTTTATGAATAGCGTGGGTGATATCGACAATTTGATAGCTTTTGTCTTTCAACCAGGCGTTGACGGCGCTCTGTACCATAACGCCCATCGTTACCAGCAGCACAATGATCAGCAATAAGAAGAAACGGGTAATGCTTCCCGGTAGAAGGGAGAATCGGGTAGAGACCGTTGTGTCAGACTGACTCATTTATGTTTACGACCTGTAAAAGCAACGCTGAAGGTGAAGGGCAGTATAAAGGGTAATGAATGAATTTCCAGACTCTTACGTCATGCCGGGCAACTTAACACGCGCTCCGTCGGCGGGACGGGAAAAGCGTACAACCTTCGCAGAACGGTACAAATATAAAGACTACTTATAAATGTTTAGCACTAAATATCAAGAAATTATTTGCTCATGTCTTACGAACGGTCGAGCAGGGGAGTGTAGTGAATAACCGTGATAGTTTTAGGCAGGTAGCATAAATCAGCCGGGTGTGTCTGAAAAAGGGTAAAAAAAACCGAATGCGAAGCATCCGGTTGAAATAGGGGTAAACAGACATTCAGAAGTGAATGACGGTAATAAATAAAGTTAATGATGATAGCGGTCACTATTTTAGTTGCGAATGAAGATTCTGTTTTATCATTCAGTGCTATGAATTTCATCAATTTAACCCGTTGATTTTAAAAGTTTCGTGAATATATTTTGTCTATTTGTGCTTATTTTTACTTGATTTTTGCTTTAAAAAAGTTCCGTAAAATTAATATTTTGAAACATCTATGTAGATAACTGTAACATCTTAAAAGTTTTAGTATCATATTCGTGTTGGATTATTCTGTATTTTTGCGGAGAATGGACTTGCCGACTGGTTAATGAGGGTTAACCAGTAAGCAGTGGCATAAAAAAGCAATAAAGGCATATAACAGAGGGTTAATAACATGAAAGTTAAAGTACTGTCCCTCCTGGTACCAGCTCTGCTGGTGGCGGGCGCAGCGAATGCGGCTGAAATTTATAATAAAGACGGCAACAAATTAGACCTGTTTGGTAAAGTTGATGGCCTGCACTACTTCTCTGACGACAAAGGCAGCGACGGCGACCAGACCTACATGCGTATCGGCTTCAAAGGCGAAACGCAGGTTAACGATCAGCTGACCGGTTATGGCCAGTGGGAATATCAGATTCAGGGCAACCAGACTGAAGGCAGCAACGACTCCTGGACGCGTGTGGCGTTTGCGGGTCTGAAATTCGCTGACGCAGGTTCCTTCGATTATGGTCGTAACTACGGCGTAACCTATGACGTGACCTCCTGGACCGACGTTCTGCCGGAGTTCGGCGGCGACACCTACGGCGCTGACAACTTTATGCAGCAGCGTGGTAACGGCTATGCCACTTACCGTAACACCGACTTCTTCGGCCTGGTGGATGGTCTGGACTTCGCGTTGCAGTATCAGGGCAAAAACGGCAGCGTGAGCGGTGAAAACGATGGTGGGCGCAGCCTGCTGAACCAGAACGGTGACGGTTACGGCGGATCGCTGACTTATGCAATCGGCGAAGGCTTCTCTGTCGGTGGCGCTATCACCACGTCTAAACGTACTGCCGATCAGAACAACACCGCTAACGCTAGCCTGTATGGTAACGGCGATCGCGCCACGGTTTACACCGGCGGCCTGAAATACGATGCGAACAACATCTATCTGGCAGCGCAGTATTCTCAGACCTATAACGCAACCCGTTTTGGTACCTCTAACGGTAGCAACCCGTCCACCTCTTATGGTTTTGCCAACAAAGCGCAGAACTTTGAAGTGGTTGCTCAGTACCAGTTCGACTTTGGTCTGCGTCCGTCTGTGGCTTACCTGCAGTCTAAAGGTAAGGACATCAGCAACGGCTACGGCGCCAGCTATGGCGACCAGGACATCGTAAAATATGTTGATGTCGGCGCGACTTACTACTTCAACAAAAACATGTCCACCTATGTTGATTACAAAATCAACCTGCTGGATAAAAACGACTTTACTCGCGATGCGGGCATCAACACCGACGACATCGTAGCGCTGGGTCTGGTTTACCAGTTCTAATCAGCAAAAGATGTTGCTAAAGGGCCTGCGGGCCCTTTTTTCATGCCTTATTCCGGCGTACAAATACGACGTTTTGATATACGCTTGCGTCCATTCGAATGAGGATAAACAGCGATGAAAATGACTTTTTGCCGGGCCGTGTGTCTGGCGGCGGCTTTTTTACTTATGGGCTGCGATGAGGCTCCCGAAACGACAACAGCGTCACCTGCCGCTCAGGTGCTGGAAGGTAAAACGATGGGGACCCTCTGGCGGGTGAGCGTGGTTGGTATCGATGCGAAACGCGCCGCAGAGTTACAGACTAAAATCCAGACTCAGCTTGATGCTGATGATTGGTTGCTTTCTACCTATAAAAATGACTCCGCGCTGATGCGTTTTAACCATTCACGCAGCCTTGCGCCCTGGCCGGTCAGCGAAGCCATGGCGGATATCGTGACCTCGGCGCTACGTATTGGCGCGAAGACGGATGGCGCGATGGATATCACCGTGGGCCCGCTGGTCAATCTGTGGGGGTTTGGGCCGGATCGGCAGCCGCTGCATATCCCAACCCCAGCACAAATCGATGCGGCAAAAGCGAAAACAGGCCTGCAACATTTGCAGGTTATCGACAGGGCTGGACATCAGTTTTTGCAAAAAGATCTGCCGGATCTTTATGTTGATCTCTCCACGGTCGGGGAGGGCTATGCGGCGGATCATCTGGCGCGACTGATGGAGCAGGAGGGCATTGCGCGTTATCTGGTCTCGGTGGGCGGCGCATTAAGCAGTCGCGGGATGAATGCGCAAGGGCTGCCGTGGCGTGTCGCGATTCAGAAGCCGACCGACCGGGAAAACGCGGTGCAGGCGA
The DNA here is from genome assembly GCF_051812965.1 of Salmonella sp. NW1250. NCBI lineage: Bacteria > Pseudomonadati > Pseudomonadota > Gammaproteobacteria > Enterobacterales > Enterobacteriaceae > Salmonella > Salmonella sp. NW1250. The sequence continues at coordinate 62,411 of NZ_JAMNDD010000019.1, forward strand.
TTGTGGATATCAACGGGCATGGCATCAGCACCTCCGGCAGCTACCGCAACTATTATGAGCTGGATGGCAAGCGCGTATCGCACGTTATCGATCCGCAAACGGGGCGCCCCATTGAACACAATCTGGTATCGGTTACGGTCATCGCGCCAACGGCGCTGGAAGCGGACGGCTGGGACACCGGCCTGATGGTGCTTGGTACGCAAAAGGCGCAAGAGGTCGTGCGGCGGGAAGGGCTGGCGGTCTTTATGATCATGAAAGAAGGTGAAGGCTTTAAAACCTGGATGTCGCCGCAGTTCAAAACGTTCCTGGTGAGCGATAAGAATTAAAACGCAAGATTACGGGTTTTTGTGGGCGGATTTACGGACACACTGCATGTAAGCAAGCACTATGCTTAATGAAGGAGTCTATGATGAAAAAAGCGTTACTTACCGATGATGAATGCTGGCTGCGGGTGCAGGCGCGCGATGCCAGCGCGGATGGGCGTTTCGTTTTTGCGGTGCGAACCACCGGCGTTTTTTGCCGCCCTTCTTGTCGCTCGAAGCGGGCGTTACGTAAAAATGTTCGCTTTTTTGCCAACGCGCAGCAGGCGCTGGACGCCGGTTTTCGCCCCTGCAAGCGCTGTCAGCCGGATAATGCGCGCGCGCAGCAACGGCGGTTGGATAAGATTGCCTGCGCCTGCCGTTTGCTTGAGCAGGAGACGCCGGTAACGCTGGCGTCTCTGGCGCAGGCGGTGGCGATGAGCCCGTTTCATCTGCACCGTTTGTTTAAAGCGAGCACCGGTATGACGCCGAAAGGGTGGCAGCAGGCGTGGCGCGCCCGGCGGCTGCGTGAGGCTTTGGCGAAAGGAGAGCCGATCACGGCGGCTATTTACCGCGCTGGCTTCCCGGATAGCAGTAGCTACTACCGTCATGCCGACCAGACGCTGGGCATGACGGCAAAACAGTTTCGCAAAGGCGGCGATAATGTCTCCGTTCGCTATGCGCTGACGGACTGGGTTTACGGACGGTGCCTGGTGGCGGAGAGCGAGCGGGGGATTTGCGCGATTCTCCCCGGTGATAGCGACGACGCGCTACTGGCTGAATTACACACCCTTTTCCCTGCGGCCCGCCACGAACCTGCTGACGCGCTTTTTCAGCAACGGGTGCGGCAGGTTGTCGCGGCTATCAACACACGCGATGTGCTGCTCTCGTTGCCGCTGGATATCCAGGGAACCGCGTTTCAACAGCAGGTCTGGCAGGCGTTATGCGCAATTCCCTGCGGCGAAACCGTAAGCTATCAACAGCTTGCCGCGACTATCGGCAAACCCACGGCAGTACGCGCGGTCGCCAGCGCGTGCGGCGCGAATAAACTGGCGATGGTGATCCCGTGTCATCGGGTCGTGCGTCGCGATGGCGCGCTCTCCGGTTATCGTTGGGGCGTGCGTCGAAAAGCGCAGCTATTAAAGCGAGAAGCGCAAAAAGAGGAGTAGCAATGCTGGATCTATTTGCTGATGAAGCGCCCTGGCAAGAGCCCCTGGCGCCTGGCGCGGTGGTGTTGCGCCGCTTTGCGTTTCGCGCGGCGCAGTCGCTATTAGACGATATCGGGTTTGTCGCCAGTCAGTCTCCGTTTCGTCAGATGGTGACGCCGGGCGGCTACACCATGTCGGTGGCGATGACCAACTGCGGCGCGTTAGGGTGGACCACCGATCGTCACGGTTATTGTTATGCCGTGCGCGATCCGTTGACCGATAAACCCTGGCCTGCGCTGCCGTTATCGTTTGCCAGCGTATGTCGTCAGGCGGCAATCGCGGCAGGGTATGCGAGCTTCCAACCGGACGCCTGCCTGATCAATCGCTACGCGCCCGGCGCAAAACTGTCGCTGCATCAGGATAAAGACGAGCCGGATCTGCGCGCGCCTATCGTCTCAGTTTCGTTGGGGGTGCCGGCGGTTTTTCAGTTTGGCGGCCTGCGTCGCAGCGATCCGCTCCAGCGGATCTTACTGGAGCATGGCGATATCGTGGTCTGGGGCGGCGAGTCCCGGCTGTTTTATCATGGTATCCAGCCGCTTAAAGCGGGCTTTCATCCCATGACCGGTGAATTTCGTTACAATCTCACCTTCCGTCAGGCGGCTGAAAAAGAATAAAAATAAGAATTATTATTGCTGTGCGGGTGGAGTTAGTTAAACTGCGGGCTGTTATTATCGGTCCGGGTTGTATGCATGGAACTTCTTATTCTTGTCTGGCGGCAGTACCGCTGGCCATTTATTAGCGTGATGGCGCTGAGCCTCGCCAGCGCGGCGCTGGGGATTGGCCTGATCGCGTTTATCAATCAGCGCCTGATTGAAACGGTGGACACCACCGTCATGGTGCTGCCGGAATTTCTCGGTCTGCTCCTGTTGCTAATGGTCGTCACATTAGGTTCCCAACTGGCGCTCACCACTCTGGGACACCATTTCGTTTACCGCCTGCGCAGCGAATTTATCAAGCGCATTCTGGATACGCACGTTGAACGCATTGAGCAACTGGGCAGCGCCTCTTTACTGGCCGGTCTGACCAGCGATATTCGCAATATTACTATCGCCTTTGTGCGTCTGCCTGAGCTGGTGCAGGGCATTATCCTCACCGTCGGCTCGGCGGCGTATCTGGCGATGCTATCGACAAAAATGCTGCTGGTTACGGCTATCTGGATGGCGGTCACTATCTGGGGCGGATTTGTGCTGGTGGCGCGGGTTTACCAGCATATGGCGACCCTGCGCGAGACCGAAGATGAGCTGTACAACGACTATCAGACGGTGCTGGAAGGACGCAAAGAGCTGACGCTAAACCGCGAGCGTGCGGAGCAGATTTTTCAGCAATGCTATACCCCGGACGCCAAAGAGTACCGTCATCACATTATCCGTGCCGATACTTTTCACCTGAGCGCCGTCAACTGGTCGAATATCATGATGCTGGGAGCGATAGGCCTGGTCTTCTGGATGGCGAATAGTCTCGGCTGGGCGGATACCAACGTCGCGGCGACCTATTCACTGACGTTGCTGTTCCTGCGCACGCCGCTGCTGTCTGCGGTGGGGGCGTTGCCAACGCTACTGACCGCCCAGGTGGCGTTTAATAAACTGAATAAATTCGCGCTCGCCCCGTATAAGCCTGATTTTCCACAGCCGAAAGCCTTTCCCGACTGGAAGACGCTGGAGCTGCGCAACGTGGTTTTTCACTATCAGGATAACGCGTTTTCCGTGGGGCCCATCAACCTGACGATTCACCGCGGCGAACTGCTGTTTTTAATTGGCGGCAACGGTAGCGGGAAATCGACGCTGGCCATGTTATTGACCGGATTATACCAGCCGCAATCGGGAACGATTTTACTTGACGGTCAACCTATTGCCGCCGGGCAGCCGGAAGATTATCGCAAACTGTTTTCTGCGGTGTTCACCGATGTGTGGTTATTCGACCGCCTGCTGGGGCCGCAGGGGAAACCCGCCAATCCCGCGCTGGTCGAAAAGTGGCTTGAGCACCTGAAAATGACGCACAAGCTGGAGCTAAACGACGGGCGCATTTTGAATCTTAAACTGTCGAAAGGGCAAAAAAAGCGCATTGCGCTGCTGCTGGCGCTGGCGGAAGAGCGCGATATTATTTTGCTGGATGAGTGGGCCGCCGATCAGGACCCGCATTTCCGCCGGGAGTTTTATCAGGTACTGTTGCCGTTAATGCAGGAAATGGGCAAAACCATTTTCGCCATCAGCCATGATGATCACTATTTTATTCACGCCGATCGTCTGCTTGAAATGCGTAACGGGCAGTTAACCGAACTCACCGGCGACGAACGTGATGCCGCCTCGCGTGATGCGGTTGCGCGTACTGCGTAATGGACTATGGCGCCGGATGAACCGCCTGATGGCAGCCCTACGTCCGCACGCGGGTAGGCCTGATAAGATGCTACGCGTCGCCACCAGGCATCGGGCGAGCGGATTTCCAGACGTGTTTTGAAAAGAACCCCGGAGCGCTGCGTGAGCCGGCGTGTTCAGATGCCCGGTAAGTGTGACCGGGCAGCGTAACGTTATCGCGCGACGGCGTTCTGTACGTTAGCGTCCGCTTTCCAGATGCGATATTTCACGTCCACATTCGCCGGGGTATACACCACGATCGGCAGCTTGCTGTTGTAGCGCAGCATCCCGTCTTCACCCAGCCAGGCGGTGACGAATTTTTGCTCTTTCTTACCTTCAGGGCAGGCCATCATGGTTGATACCGGAGAGGTGACGTTATCAAAGACATAATAGTCATAGCCCCAGCCTTCCAGCGTTTTTGTTTCCAGAGTGCCGCCGAGGCGATGCTGGTTACAATCCACATTCAGCGTTTGACCAATCAACAGTTCCACTTTGAGGGTAGATTCATCCTGCTGAGGGGTAAGGGTTATCACTTGCCGCTTCATTCCTTTTTCCGCCTGCGGATAGGGGGCGATTTTTTCCAGCGGCTGGGCGGTATCACCATTGTTAGCCCAGGCAGAGGCGCTGGCGAGGGCGGCGAAGACAACGGCAGGGACAAACATCTTCATTTGATTGTTCACAGTATTTCCTTTCTGCTGTTTTCGGTATGCACGGGCAACAGATTAACACATTCATATTATCTATTAATCTGTATTTACTCATATTTTCAAGATTATTAATAAAATAGCGTCTTTTTATATAGTGGAATATTCCGATATTGATAATGTAAATGAAATTATCAACTATTAGTGATTTTCGTTATATAAGCATCTATATAACTCATTGAAATGTGAGAAAAAGCACGTTTACGGGTCTTTACCTGGCACTCTTTTGATCCGGCAACAGCATTTACCTCTATCGGGGTATGCATCTCTTACACATCCTGAAATATCTTATTTACAAAAACAACTACTCATAAATTGTGCGGTTTTTATTGGCATTCACTCCCTATGGAAGCGTGTCGTTATGGAAGGGCGATATCATGGTTGATTTATCCCGTCGAAGCATGTTGACCGGCAGTTGGCGCAACGCCAGCAATGGGATTCTTCCGCCGTGGGCCAGAGAAACAACCTATTTTCTCGCACATTGTCTGCGTTGCGACGCCTGCATCCAGGCGTGTGAGGCCGACATCCTGCAGCGAGGGGCGGGGGGATATCCGAGCGTAGATTTCAAACGGGGCGAGTGCAGCTTTTGTTATGCCTGTGCGCAGGCCTGTACCGAATCGCTTTTTCTTCCGCGCCACACCAGGGCCTGGGATCTGATTTTTACGCTCACGGAAAACTGCCTCGCCAGGCAATCGGTTGAATGCCATCGCTGCCAGGACAGTTGTGAACCTATGGCCATTACCTTTCGTCCCACGCTATCCGGCATTTACCAGCCGCAGCTTGACTCGCAGGCCTGTAACGGATGCGGGGCGTGTGTGGCTATCTGTCCCGTGTCAGCCATCAAAGCGGAGAACCACCATGCGCACTAACTGGCAGGTCTGTAGCCTGGTCGTGCAGGCCAAAAGTCAGAACATCGCCGCCATTGGCACACAGTTGAACACGTTGCCGGGTTGCGAAGTCGCGTTAAGCGACGTTGAAAGCGGGCAACTGATCGTGGTGGCGGAAGCAGATCAGAGTGAAACGCTGATGCAAACAATTGAGTCAGTACGCAATGTCGAGGGCGTACTGGCGGTGTCGCTGGTTTATCACCAGCAGGATGAGCAAGGTGAGGAAACACCATGAAACTCAGTCGTCGTAGCTTTATGAAAGCTAACGCCGTTGCGGCCGCTGCGGCGGCTGCCGGTCTGAGCGTGCCGGGCGTCGCCCGCGCCGTTGTCGGGCAGCAGGAAGCCATCAAATGGGATAAAGCGCCGTGCCGTTTTTGCGGAACGGGTTGCGGTGTGTTGGTGGGAACGCAGCAGGGCCGTGTGGTCGCCTGCCAGGGCGACCCCGACGCGCCGGTCAACCGTGGTCTGAACTGCATTAAAGGCTACTTCCTGCCCAAAATCATGTACGGTAAAGATCGTCTGACGCAGCCGATGCTGCGCATGAAAGACGGCAGCTATCACAAAGACGGCGAGTTTACGCCGGTGAGCTGGGAACAGGCCTTCGATGTGATGGAGGAGAAGTTTAAAACCTCCCTGAAAGAGAAAGGACCAGAAGCGATCGGCATGTTTGGATCGGGTCAATGGACCATCTGGGAAGGCTATGCCGCCGCGAAACTGTTCAAGGCTGGTTTCCGCTCTAACAACATCGACCCGAACGCGCGTCACTGCATGGCCTCGGCGGTGGTGGGCTTTATGCGCACCTTTGGCATGGATGAACCGATGGGCTGCTACGACGATATCGAGCAGGCCGATGCGTTTGTGCTATGGGGTTCCAACATGGCGGAGATGCACCCGATTTTATGGTCGCGCATCACTAACCGCCGTTTGTCCGACCCGAACGTGAAGGTTGCCGTCCTCTCCACCTTCCAGCACCGCAGCTTTGAACTGGCGGACAACGGTATTGTCTTTACCCCGCAAAGCGATCTGGTGATCCTTAACTATATCGCGAATTACATTATTCAGAACAACGCGGTAAATCAGGATTTCTTCACAAAGCATGTGAACCTGCGTAAAGGGGCGACGGATATCGGCTACGGCTTACGCCCGACGCACCCGCTGGAAAAAGCGGCGAAGAATCCGGGCTCCGATGCTTCCGAGCCGATGAGCTTCGACGAGTATAAAGCCTTCGTGGCGGAATATACGTTGGACAAGACTGCTGAAATGACCGGCGTGCCGAAAGATCAGCTGGAACAGTTGGCGCAGCTCTACGCCGATCCGAATAAGCGCGTGATCTCTTACTGGACGATGGGTTTTAACCAGCATACTCGCGGCGTGTGGGCGAATAACCTGGTTTACAACCTCCATCTGCTGACCGGAAAAATATCCCAGCCTGGCTGCGGTCCTTTCTCGCTGACCGGCCAGCCTTCCGCCTGCGGTACGGCGCGTGAAGTGGGAACCTTCTCACACCGTCTACCCGCCGACATGGTCGTGACGAACGAAAAACACCGTGATATCTGCGAAAAACACTGGCAGATCCCCGCTGGCACTATTCCGGCAAAAGTGGGTTTACATGCGGTGGCGCAGGATCGCGCGTTGAAAGACGGCAAGCTGAACGTCTACTGGGTAATGTGTAATAACAATATGCAGGCCGGGCCGAACATCAATGAAGATCGGATGCCGGGCTGGCGCGATCCGCGTAACTTTATCATTGTCTCCGATCCTTACCCGACGGTGAGCGCGCTGTCTGCGGATCTGATCCTGCCGACCGCCATGTGGGTTGAGAAAGAAGGCGCTTACGGCAACGCCGAACGCCGCACGCAGTTCTGGCGTCAGCAAATTAAAGCGCCGGGCGAAGCCAAATCCGACCTCTGGCAACTGGTGCAGTTCTCCCGTCGTTTTAAAACCGAGGAGGTCTGGCCGGAGGCGTTGTTGGCTCAGAAGCCGGAGCTGCGCGGTAAAACGCTGTATGACGTTCTGTTCGCCACGCTGGCGGTCAGCAAATTCCCGCTGAGCGAGCTGAAAGAGGATCAGTTAAACGATGAGTCTCGTGAGCTGGGCTTCTATCTGCAAAAAGGGTTGTTTGAAGAATACGCCTGGTTTGGACGTGGCCACGGGCACGATCTGGCGCCGTTCGACGATTACCACAACGCGCGCGGTCTGCGCTGGCCGGTCGTCGAAGGCAAAGAGACGCAATGGCGTTACAGCGAAGGCAACGACCCGTATGTAAAAGCGGGGGAAGGGTACAAATTCTACGGTAAACCGGATGGCAAAGCGGTGATCTTCGCGCTGCCATTTGAACCCGCGGCGGAGTCGCCGGACAACGAGTACGATCTGTGGCTTTCCACCGGTCGCGTGCTGGAACACTGGCATACCGGCAGTATGACGCGCCGCGTGCCTGAATTGCATCGCGCCTTCCCGGAAGCGGTGGTTTTTATTCACCCGCTGGATGCGAAAGCGCGCGATCTGCGTCGTGGGGATAAGGTTAAAGTGTCGTCCCGCCGCGGCGAAGTGATTTCGATTGTCGAAACGCGTGGACGTAACCGTCCGCCGCAGGGACTGGTGTATATGCCGTTCTTCGATGCCGCTCAGCTAGTGAACAACCTGACGCTGGATGCGACGGACCCGCTCTCTAAAGAGACGGACTTCAAGAAGTGCGCCGTTAAGCTGGCGAAGGTGTAACGCGTTATGTCCCGTACAGCGAAACCCCAAAATGGCCGCCGCCGCTTCCTGCGTGATGTTGTGCGCACTGCGGGCGGGCTGGCGGCGGTTGGCGTGGCGCTGGGCTTGCAACAGCAAACCGCGCGCGCAACGGGCGTTCGGCTGCGTCCGCCTGGCGCGCTGAATGAAAATGTCTTCGCCAGCGCCTGTGTGCGCTGCGGGCAGTGCGTTCAGGCGTGTCCATACGACACGCTAAAACTGGCGACGCTGGCCTCCGGGCTATCGGCAGGCACGCCCTATTTCGTCGCTCGCGACATCCCCTGCGAAATGTGTGAAGACATTCCGTGCGCCAAAGTCTGCCCCAGCGGGGCGCTGAATAAAGATATCGCCTCCATTGATGACTCGCGTATGGGGCTGGCGGTGCTGCTGGATCAGGAAAACTGCCTCAACTTTCAGGGGCTGCGCTGCGACGTTTGCTACCGCGAATGCCCGAAAATCGATGAGGCCATCACGCTGGAGCTGGATCGCAACATGCGCACTGGCAAACATGCGCGCTTTCTGCCCACCGTACACAGCGACGCCTGTACCGGCTGCGGCAAATGCGAAAAAGTCTGCGTACTGGAGCAACCAGCGATAAAAGTGTTGCCGTTGTCATTGGCGAAAGGGGAGTTAGGACACCATTACCGCTTCGGCTGGCTGGAGGGGAAAGATGGCAAATCGTAAACGCGATGCCGGGCGAGAAGCGCGGGCGACAAAAGGCTGGTGGCGTAGCCACCGCTGGCTGGTGTTACGCCGTATCAGCCAGTTTATGGTGCTGGGGATGTTTCTCAGCGGCCCGTGGCTGGGCTTTTGGGTTTTGCATGGCAACTACAGCAGTAGTTTGCTGTTCGATACCCTCCCGTTGACCGATCCGCTGATTACCCTGGAAAGTCTCGCCAGTGGACATCTTCCCGCTACCGTGGCGCTGACGGGAGCAGTGATTATCGCTGTGCTGTATGCGCTGGCGGGAAAGCGACTATTTTGCAGTTGGGTTTGCCCGCTAAACCCCGTTACCGATTTGGCTAACTGGATGCGCAGGAAATTTGACCTGAACCAGTCTGCGACGATTCCACGCCATATACGGTACGTCCTTCTGGTGGTGGTGTTAATCGGTTCGGCGTTGACCGGCACGCTGCTGTGGGAATGGATTAATCCTGTGTCGCTGTTAGGTCGTAGTCTGATTATGGGATTTAGTAGTGGCGCGTTGCTGATTATTGCTTTGTTTTTATTTGATTTATTAGTCGTTGAGCACGGTTGGTGCGGTCATATTTGCCCGATGGGCGCGCTGTATGGCGTGCTGGGCAGTAAAGGCGTAGTGACCGTGACGGCCAAAAAACGTGAGAAATGTAATCGCTGTATGGATTGTTTTCATGTTTGCCCGGAACCGCATGTGCTACGTGCGCCGGTGCTGGATGAGCAAAGCCCGGCGCAGGTCACTCACCGCGACTGCATGACCTGCGGTCGCTGCGTGGATGTCTGTTCTGAGGATGTTTTTACAATAACGATACACAACATCATTCGGGATGCATCGCGGCAGTAAGCGAGGAAATCCCCAGGAGCATAGATAACGATGTGACTGGGATTTTGGAGCGCAGCCAACAAAGAGGCAGCTCGAAGGATGAAGTGTAAATGCGATGGAGTTCGGGAGCGAAACAATGAAAAGCCATGACCTGATGAAAGCGCTGTGTCAATGGATGGCCACGCTTGCCCTGGTGGTAAGTGGTGCGGTTTGGGCGGCAAACGGAGTGGATCTGAGCCAGTCGCCGGAAGTATCCGGGACGCAGGAAGGGGCGATTCGTATGCCGAAAGAGCAGGAACGTATGCCGCTAAATTACGTCAACCAGCCGCCGATGATCCCGCACAGCGTCGAGGGCTACCAGGTGACGACCAATACCAACCGCTGTCTGCAATGCCACGGCGTGGAAAGTTATCGTACGACGGGCGCGCCGCGTATCAGTCCGACGCACTTTATGGACAGCGACGGTAAAGTGTCGGGCAATGTCGCGCCGCGTCGTTATTTCTGCCTGCAGTGCCACGTACCGCAGTCTGATACCGCGCCGATTATCGACAATACCTTTACCCCCTCGCAAGGTTACGGGAAATAAGAGGTCATTATGGAAAATTCTAACCGTAAACCTGGCTGGATAAAGCGCGTCTGGCGATGGTGGCGCAGCCCCAGCCGCCTGGCGTTGGGGACGCTGCTGTTAATCGGTTTTATCGGCGGCATCATCTTCTGGGGCGGCTTCAATACCGGAATGGAAAAGGCTAACACCGAAGAGTTTTGTATTAGCTGCCATGAAATGCGCAACACGGTGTATGAGGAGTATATGGAAACCGTCCACTACAACAACCGTAGCGGCGTTCGTGCCACCTGTCCTGACTGCCATGTGCCACATGAGTGGGGGCCGAAGATGATCCGTAAGATCAAAGCCAGTAAAGAACTGTACGCGAAGGTATTTGGGCTGATAGATACACCGCAGAAATTTGAAGCTCATCGCCTGACAATGGCACAAAATGAGTGGCGGCGCATGAAAGACAACAACTCGCAGGAATGCCGTAACTGCCACAATTTCGACTTTATGGATCTGACCGCGCAAAAAGGCGTCGCGGCGAAAATGCACGATCAGGCGGTAAAAGATGGACAGACCTGTATCGATTGCCACAAAGGGATCGCGCATAAACTGCCGGATATGCGTGATGTTAAACCAGGTTTCTGACAGGACGTTGATGAGTGGGAATGCTTGAAGCCAGAGATCTGTACTGCGAGCGGGACGAGAGGACGCTGTTTCGCGGGCTGTCGTTCACCGTGGAGGCCGGGGAGTGGGTGCAGGTCACCGGTGGCAACGGCGCCGGAAAAACCACCCTGCTGCGCCTGCTGACCGGGCTGGCGCGCCCGGACGGCGGCGAGGTGTACTGGCAGGGCGAGCCCCTGCGCCGCGTGCGCGACAGCTTCCATCGCAGCCTGCTGTGGATAGGGCACCA
>NZ_JAMNDD010000020.1:0-53784 GCF_051812965.1 Salmonella sp. NW1250
GCCCTGTCCCGGTGAGCGGGCTGGGCGGCGCTCTGCGACGCTCAGGGCGTGATTTCCGGGTCCGTGGTGGGTCAGCGCAGCTGACGCGCCCGGATGGGCTGTAAACGGGCTTACAGCGCCGCTGGTGACGTGGGCCGATACGATCAAATTTGCTGAACGACACCCGCAGCCGGCAGCAGCTGAGAAGCAGCTGCAGCTGGCGGGCGCCCATTTTGGGTTTTACGTTATTTCAGTGAGTTAGCGACAGCAGGCAGGAAAAACAGGCATTCAGTATTTTTGATGCGTCAGCGATGGAAGCCCGAAGGGGCGAGACAGCAAGGCTGGCTCGATGCGCAGCACAACGTAGCGGCCCGGAGGGCGACGCCCAGCGTGGAAAGGTAAACGACAGGCACAAAAAAACCCGACTGGTGAGATCGGGCTTTAATGTTTTGCCCCAGACTGAGGCGGGAACGACCAAACAATTGACAACGAAATATTACGTCATGGGTAGCGTAAATGCAAACGGCGCGGAATAGGGTATACTGCGCGGGTCAATCTGTTGACGTCCTCGCTCCAGCTCCCCGCTTATGCGGCATGAACGGATTAAAGTCCTGGTTGAAAAACAGGTGGTGCTGTTTCAATGCCCAGGCTGGAGCGGGAACGACCAAACAATTGACGTTGGGTAGTCGCTGTGACAGGCAATGTAAGGGCAATCAGCGACGTTCCGGCTCTGTATGGAGCAAACGGATGATTAACGTGTTAATCGTCGTTCTGCGGGCGGTAGTTGCGGTGTCTAACGCTGTGATAGCTGTTCTGGAACTGATTCGACAGTTTTTTGACTGATCGGAAACGTAAGTAAGGGTGGGGGGACCACTCCCCGCCCTTTAACAAATCAACGCTTATCTTTCCCGATTTCAACCAGCCTCTGCCATCTGGTCACTATCTTTTTCCAGTTGACTCTAACCGAGCCAAACAGTGATGCAAGGACCACCACAAAAAAGACAGGTACGGCAATTTTAAAATATACCATTGGCGAAAGAGCCTGATTCAGAGCATCTAGCACGTTTGCAATACTTCCCACTATTGGCCCCTGCGTTACAGGGTGCAACACGATAGCTAATACTTTGATCACCAGAAGCCCAAAACCACTGAATGCCAACACGAACACAGCTAAAAAAATGAGTACGGGGATATGGACACTAACCATGTGCATAACGGCAAGTAGCGAACTACGGACGGCTTCACGAATAAAGTTTGCAACAATGCGCCATAATCCCCTTGCGGCATAAAACAAACTAACCATTCTTTTCATTCTCCCTGTCAATCATCGCAACCCAGCATTTTGCACCATCATACTCGTTTCCACCTTCAGCAATAAAAACATGGCCGTCAGTGTCGATCGCTATCGCGCCAGGGCGCTCACACCCGGCATCACGCAGGCAATTTTTCCAGCCATAGGCTTTCCCTTCCCATATCAGTACCACGCCGCCATCATGCCCCGGCCACGCTTCACGGTAAGCAGCTGCTTCAGTAAGAAACCGTAAGCGGGCGAAAAAGCCGGATTGCTTCAGCTCTTTTGCGTCGGCCAGTTGTGGGAATTTTGCCCTGGTAAAACTGCCCGCGTCCGGCGCAGCCACCACGATTTCATCATCAATGACATTGCGCCGGATCTCTTTGCCATCCTCGATAATCTTTTTGCGGAACGAGTGCCGGAACACGGCAGAGTAAGCCCCGGATTCATTCACGAAAACGCACGTATCCCAGCGGTGATTGCCCTTACTACGAAACGCCCGGTAAACCTCGCGGCCATACTTGGCCGCATCCTCTTTTTTGAAGTCGAAAGCCATATGTCAGTCCTTTTTCTCAAATACCTGTATGTATTGCCCGCAGCTGGCGCAGCAGTATTCACCCAGCCAGCGGCCATCCTCATTCCAGTCATTACTCCCGCAGCGGCAGCGCACAACGCGGCGCTTGCCTTCCGGCACCTGGAAAGGGGGGAATATCGTTTCCTGAATGTCCGGCCAGAACCGCACGGATGCCACCCGGACCGCCTTTGGCTGGCCCGAATAGTCGTGATACCGAAACCAGACTTCATCTGTCGTAACCATCAGCATTTCTTCCTGAACGAGTAAGGCGGGCAAATGCCCGCCGCTCCTGGTTAATCTATTGCCCGAAAAATACGGCTCTGTGACTCCGGCGGGAGCGTTTCGGTAAAGTCCCGCAGCGTGTGATAGCGTTCGGCCATCGTCTCATTCACGCGCTGCCAGCCACGCTCAAACGCCACGCAGCAAAAGTGGCTGTAGGCATACAGCGCAACGATAATCCCGGCTTCTTTCGCGCTAACAGGTTCATCAAAATAGTTAGGAAGCGTGAGCTGGTAGCCATCCGGCGCGATGAACGCACACGCACCGTTTTCATAGGTGATGTACTCCCAGCAGCCGCCATCATAGCCAACTGCGTATTTTTTCATAAAGCTGCAAACGTAGTTTTCTGCCTGAAGATAAAATTCCGCGAACGCGTAAGGAAGGAAACGCATTTTCTGAGCGGGGCCATAGATTTTTGCGGTGACGGTATTAGCCATGATGTTTACTCCGAGGTTGCCGCTTTGGGCTGTGTTATCGGTGGCGGTATTGCCTCCCGATGAAATTAGTATCGTTCTTTTCGCCCACAAAGTCAATATTAGTAAATACAAATTTTGTTAGACTTTACTCTCTGTCAGCAGTATATTTTCTGTATTGCGCAATACAGAAGGAAGGCCACATGACATTGCCAACACCCGAAACTTACGAAGAACTCCAGCACGCTTACGATTTTTTTGATGAACGGCTTTTTAATAACGAGCTGCCGCCATGCCTGATCACCCTGCAACGTGAAAAGCGTACTTACGGCTATTGCTCGTTTCAGCGCTTCGCGGGCCGTGAGAACGGGGAAATGGTCGATGAAATAGCCATGAATCCGGTGTATTTCTCCATACGCACCATCAAGGCGACGTTATCTACCCTGGTGCATGAAATGGTTCACCAGTGGCAGTTTCATTTTGGCAAGGCCGGGAGACGTGGCTATCACAACAAAGAATGGGCCGCGCTAATGGAGCGGGTAGGGTTAATGCCATCGGATACCGGGCAACCCGGAGGGCGAAAAGTAGGCCAAAGCATGACGCACTACATCATCACCGGCGGCGCTTTTGACCGGGCGTGTGATGAACTGTTAACGCGCAATTTTCAGCTGTCCTGGATGGACCGCTTTCCTCCGTACCAGCCGAAGCCCGGAGCGCCGCAGTCACCCAGCGGAAAAGGTTACATCGATGATGAAGATGATGATGGTGAATACCCGCAGGACGACTACACCGACGAACCCGGCGAACTGGATGATGAAATCATCGAGGCAATGAAGTTTGTTTCACCGCCGCCAGAAACCCCGGTAAACAAGTCCAACCGCGCAAAATACACCTGCCCTGTGTGTCATGTGAATCTGTGGGGTAAGCCAGGTCTGGTCGTGTTCTGCGGCGGGGAGCATTGCGAGAAGGCCGAACTTCAACCCTCATAAGAAAAGCCCCTGACGGGGCTTTATTTTCATTACAGCGCGTGAATCGCATGGTTAGGGAAGGGAAGTGTGATCGGCGCGAATGGTCCTTATCCTGCCATTTGCGGGTACGCAGCTGGCCTTCAATGTATACCTGCGAACCTTTGCGGAGGTATTCGCCTGCAATCTCGGCCAGCTTGCCGAAGATAACCACCGTATGCCATTCCGTGACTTCTTTCTGCTCGCCAGTGGCTTTATCTCGCCATGATTCGGATGTGGCAAGGCGCAGATTAGCGACCGCACCGCCATTAGGCATATAGCGCATTTCGGGGTCCTGGCCTAAATTGCCAACGAGAATTACTTTGTTAACACCGCGTGAAGCCATAATTTATCCTCCTGATAATGGGAAGCTGTGAGCTTCCCGGAGAAATAATTATCGCAATTTGAAGGGTTATAGTCAATCTAAGTAAATTACATATTTACTATTATTTCTTATTCGGATTATTCAACTTTGCTCTGATTGATGGCGTACTTCTCTGCTTCCTTCAGCACCTTCAGGGCTAATTTTTCAGGTATCCACACATCAACCTTGCGTAGCTTTTCGCCCTCAATATCGACGGCTAACGACTGGTACAGATCCCAAATGCGCTTCACCGTGGAACCCACGTTCTGTTTGGTCCGTCCGACACGTTCGGCCACGTCTTTATTGCTTTCCCCTTTAACCAACACTGAATGACCGATTTCGGTCGATAAGTGGGTAAACGTCTGCATTGCGGGTAAGAGGCGATCCCATTCTTCCTGCGTCATGCTGCGGGTCTGTTTGCGGGCCATAGTCATTCCTGATTGATAACGATTAAGCCCATGATATAGCGGCCACCGCTAACGGTCAATGTTAGTAAATAATGATTTTACTCTATTGAACTAATGAGAAGGAGAGGGGGAGGCCGTCGCGGCAGCAACTGGCCTCCGGGTGAATCAGCGAAGGAAATGCTGATAGCTCTGGATTATAGCGAAAGTTATCGCATTTAAAAGAGAGTCCGCAACGCTCGCCGCAAGACCTGATTAGGGAGCCGCAGCGCGGCGAGTCTGTCAGGTCGAGGAAGCGTAATTTCCACTGTTGCTAAGTCGTACACCGGACGCGCCTTACTCACAGATAGGCTTTGTTAATTACAGGATATATGTACAGGTAGAAATTAAAGGAAAAACATAAAGGATCACCTTACAGGTTTAGGGGGGGGGGAATCTAACGTGGGCTAGGGGGGGTGATTTAACGTAGTTGAGGGGGGCGATTTAACGTAGCCAGGGGGGGTAATTTAACGCAGTTGAGGGGGGGTAATTTAACGTGGATAACTTGCTGAATAAACAGGGTTATTAACAGAAAAGTGTTTTTGTGGATAGATTGCAAATCCCGTCTGTGGGTATGTTGTGGTTATTCAGCTGAGGACGGGGTAGGTCGGGATATGTGGATAAAAAACCCCGGTATCAACCGGGGTGAATGTGTGAGTTCAAGACTGTTTATATGGAATTGGGGGAGGGGAACAATACAGCAGCAGGCCACCCTTAACCTGTTCGACCTTTGCCGCCGGATACACTGAAAGCACCTGTTTCAGCGCTGGCATGAATGCTCGTTTAAAATCCTTGTCGGCATTCTTCCCGCTGTACTCCTGGGCGAACTGCTCCCGCAGCTTCATCCAGTACAGCATGACCGGGCGGCCCTCGATGCGGTGGAGACGGTGAGCAAGCCACGCGTATATATCGAGCGCCAGCGCGGAACCTTTCAGCACATGTAACGCTCTGTTGTCGAGCGGAACGGCGCTGTCTATCAGGCCGTTATAATAGCCTTCGGACAGGGTGAGTGTTCCCGGCCATAGCGTGAGCTGCTTCGCGTCACCATCTTTGATCCAGGCGTCAAACTGTTCGACAGGCTGGCCGTTATAGGTCCGGCCCTTAAAGCCCAGCTGCAAACGACACGCGGCCAGCGCCTGCATTTGTGTACGCAGCGTTTTATGACGGGTTCCCTGTGAGTCCATCCCCATAAGGTGAAGAAACTCATTAGCGCTGTGGCCGATGGCGATTTCCCGCGTTTTGTTGCGCAGTGCATACGATGAAATCCAGGCGAACGTGAGTCGCGGCATAGCGCCATAGGGTAAAGGCTGCTCTACCGGGCCACTGCCTTCATCAATCCAGCCTGCCTGTACGACGAGCCAGGCATCACCAGAACGGCGCATAAACTCACGCCCTGCCACCTTAGAACGGGGCAAACCGACCTGGCACAGAATGGAGTGGGTGAATGCCATATCTTCACCCTGCGGCGGCTCCTGCCGGATTAACGCCGCTGTATCAATGGCTTTTTGTTGCCGTTTGGTTAGCTGTTTGCTTTCCTCTGCCATTGCAATTTTCCGTAGTAATGTAACGCTGAGAAAACACTAGCACGGTGATTTAGTAATTACCAGTAAAAAAAAGAATGACTATTATTTACTTTGTGCATTATTGACTGTACGGTAGTGTTAATTTCAACAGGAGGAAGCTATGACAGAACGCCAGCAGAATAGAAATATTTGTGTTGTGGGGAAGGTCAAAGACGGAATGACCATCGATACCTCAAAAATCAAAATCGAGGACGTGTCAGAAAGAGTTATCAGTATTGATGATAGCTTCAATACTGAGGATGCTACTTTGTCTCTGCGTACAGTAATGAGAAATGTTGCAACACGGATTTATCTACCATCAGTTTTAAAAGGCGCATGTCCAGCATTTGAAGCATGGGCAGATAAACGCTCGGTTGGTGAAAAGCTACCGCGTGGAAAGTATTTCAAATCGCGTGAATTTATCCGTCAGTTCAAGATCCAAAACTACCTCTGATTTTATATCGTGACTGTCACGCATAGCTGGTAGATAGCAACTATCAGCTATGTCTTATGAGTATACCCTTCTGTCACCCTCTGAATCCTTCCCCTCGCGCCTTAATGGCATAACTCTAATGACATAGGTTATAGTGACATAACCCTAATGACATAAGAGGCGGTCATGTACATATTTGGATACCTCCGGGCTTCTGCGCACGATCAGGATGCGTCACGCGCCCAGCAGAGGCTTAAAGCCTTTGCGCTTGAGCATAATCACCGGGTAGCCGGATGGTACGTTGAGAATGCGTCTGGCGCGTCCCTGCAACGCCCTGAGCTTATGCGCCTGCTAAGTGATGCTGAGAAGGGCGATCTTATCCTGATTGAGCAGGTAGACCGCCTTTCACGCCTGGATGATGAAGGCTGGCAGCAGCTGAAGCGAATGATGCAGGAAAAGAACCTGGCGATTATCAGTCTGGACCTGCCAACCAGCTACGCGGCGTTAATGCCCCACGGTAGCGATGAATTTACACGGAGTATGCTGACGGCCATCAATAGCATGATGCTTGATATGCTCGCGGCCATCGCCCGAAAAGACTATACAGATCGCCGCCGTCGCCAGCAGGAAGGCGTAAAGAAAGCCAAACAGAAGGGGGTTTATCGTGGCCGGATGCCCGACCAGAATAAGCATGACCTGATCCGTTCTTTGCGGCACCAGGGGAAATCTATCAGCGAGACGGCCAGACTCGCTGGCGTATCGGAACGGACGGTTACGCGGGTGAGCAAAAGTTAATTCTGGCTATCGACCTTTTTACCAGGAACGCCGTGTTTGACCAGCAAATCCTCTATAGCTTCATCGAGCAGGCGGCTTTTAGGTATCCGCGTTTTGGCCGCTAGCGCGTCAAACAATGGGACAAGTTGATTATCAAGGGACGAGGTGAAGCGTCGGCGATTTTTTAAATAGGGTTCGGTCATTACATCCGTTTCCACACAGTTACAGGTGCAAGCAGTGTATGTGGCTGTCAGATAGATTAAAGTGGTTTCAGATAGTGCCTATATAGTGCAAATATTCACCCTGAATACAGCACCAGGGCACTTACAAAAATAAAATATGCACGATTCAAGCTCATTTAAGTCGCCTTCATGGCGACTTTTTTATGCTCTTTAACAATATGATTATTGTGATAAACATGGATTGTGCAGCTCAATATCCATGTCTGGAGGAAGCGCTTCCGGGGCAAGCCCGGAAGCCTTGCTTATTAGCGGTGGGAGTAAAGACGCCAGGCTACACTGCCGGAACTGCCATCACAGATACGGCCAGCGAACACCGATCCCTGAGAGTATTTGACGCCGTTCAGGTAGCAGTAGCTGCTGTTCTGCGTTTGTTCTGAGCGAAAAGCTGACTCCTGCTGACTCAAGCGATGCTCGGCAGACTGGAGGCGAACGGAAAGCGCGTTGATTTGCTTCTGCTGATCGCTGATTCGATTTGAGAGTGCTACCGCGTCGTTCTGAGTGGCGCACCCGGAGAGCAGGGCGGCGGCAATGATAGCTGGGATTAGTTTCTTCATGTGTTACTCCTGAAATGAACGTCCGTATCGCTGAATAATCAGCTCCAGTGTGTTTTTGTTTTCTGAAATAGTGGTCATAGGACAGGTGCTTAGAAATACTTTACGAGCAGCAGCTGTCGCGCCGGGGTTGTAGTAGGGGGTGTAAATTCGTATCTCAAAGAAGCTCTGGCGGCCCATTACACAGTCAGGCCCTGATGTTGCCTCGTTACCTTGTAACTTTCCGGCCATACAGGTGAACGCGAGACACGGATCACCCTTAGTATTTCCCTCCGCAAAGGCGCTGGCGCTACTGAAGATGCAGTACATCAATAATATTTTTGCAACGGTTCTTAGCTTACTCATACGTTCCCTCTTATCCATTTGATACAGCTTGTTGAAATCACATTGATAACCAACAGCAATCCCATTAGGAACAACAGGTTATAAAACTCTGGCGCTCCCAAACGGCCCATAAACCACTCGACAAGAAACAGCACGATTGATAGTGTGGCGATCAACTTCAATAGCTTTCTTAACGCAGCGCTTACAAAAAACAAACAAATACAGCAACATGACTTAGAGTAGGTAAAGAGGTTGTTTTTGAGGGATAGGGCAGTCTTTTTGAACCACAGCAGTACCCCCCTTTTAGGCATTTTGTCTTTTTGGTTTCTTTCGCCTTTCAGCCTCTTAAACTCAATTACATTGCCCATCGTTCACTCCCTTTCTCGAATCTTCAGATCGTCCAAATCCACACCTTTTTCCAGCAGCTCAACTAACCATTTAGGACGACGGCCAACGCCAGTCCACGTATTAGCCGGGTTAGCCGGGTCACGGTATCGAGGGGATTTGGTATCCCGATCCACCACTGCACCAGGCAGCTTCATTTCATCCAGAAGATACCCATCACTCAATCGTTCCTGTAACCAGACAGGGCGCTTTCCGTACCCGCTCCAGGTGTTAAATGGATTCTCCGGGTCACGGTATACAGGCGTCCCTTTTGGTCGCTTCTCCGACTGCAAAGGAACAAGCATAGGTTTCTTCCCTTTAACGTCTTTTTCTCTTGACACGATTCTATTGGCCCTTATGATAAATAAAAGTCGTCAAAATTACAATTACACGGACATACAAAAATGAAAAAATCATGGTGCTTGATAGCGGTATGTATCTCCGGCCTTTCTTTTCAGGGGGGCGCTCACGCGGCTTCTGCCTCGGATACGATCGCCAGCCTTGCTGCCCGATGCGCACCAGACGTTTCACCGCTGACAATGGCCTATATCGTCGGCCATGAATCCGGGAACAACCCGTATTTTATTAACGTTAACCGTGGCGCAAACCTGAAACGCCAACCGCAAACCGAAGCTGAAGCGGTAGAAGTTGCCAACCGGCTAATCAAAAACCTCAAGAAAGATGAAAGCATCGATATGGGGCTTGCGATGATTAATTCTAACAATTTGAGTTCGTTAGGTATCACGGTTGAGCAGGTATTTAAACCCTGCATCAATCTCCGCGCCAGTCAGACCATTTTAAAAGACTGTTATAGTACGGCCCTGAAATCCAACCCGCCCGGCCAGATAGCATTAAGACACGCGCTGTCCTGCTACAACACCGGGTCGCAAGTGCGGGGGATTTCAAACGGGTATGTCACGAAAGTAATTAACGTGGCTAAACAGTCTGATTTAAAGATCCCTACGTTGCTACCTGATGGGCAGAACGAGGAAGCGGAGAGCCAGCCTGTGAGTGCGAAGGGCGCAACCTTTGAGGGTGAGCACGATGCGTTTACGGGTGAAAGTGATAGTGGTGGTGATGTGTTTTCGCAGGATAACACTGACGCGTTTCTGACCAAAGCAGAGCAAAAAGGGAGTGAGGTTATGAATGACAAAAATCTATCTCCTTTTGCAGTCTCAAATAATTGATTTATGCGAAGCCGGAAAAATACAGGAGGTTGTAATTGAAAGGATTTCACTAAAGCAGTGGTATCCCATATTTGACGTAAAGGATGAAAATTTGGGTGAGGTTCGTTGCTCCATTCGGTTGAATAAAGATCACGAACTTCGCACATGGGCAGACCTGAGACTCCTGACGGAGTTTCTTCTGGATAAGTGCAATGTCGGCGAGTGCCGATTGATATTGAAATCAACAAAGGAAAGGTAGAGGTATATATGGTTACTTTTTTCAAAAATAACGGGTTTGCGCTGCTGGTTGCGCTGTTATGTATCGCAGCGCCAGAACTGGCCCTCGCAGCTGGCGGGGCAGACACCGGGGCCAGTACAGGTAACAACATCAAGTCATGGCTGGATACCTGGATTCCTATCGCCTGTACTATCGGCGTGATCGTGTCGTTCCTCGTTTGGCTGTTCCATCTTATTTCCGCTGGTTTTATGTTCCGTCTCGCAATCGCAATGGTTGGCATTGGCTCCGCATCATATCTGGTATCCCTGACTGGTATCGGCAGCTGATTAATGGGGGGAGTACATCCCCCATTAAGTGAGGTTTTATGTTTGAAAATGGACAACGGCCATTATTTAAAGGTGCAACACGCGTCCCCCGGCTTGCTGGCGTTCCGCGTACTGTGGCGCTGGTTATCTTCATGATCTCGGCCACGCTGTTTATGACGTTACATTTATGGTCACTCCTTGTATTTGCGGTTCTGTGGTCAATTGCAGCAGCGCTAACTAAATACGACGACCGTATGTTTCGCATCCTTTCATTATGGCTACAGACTAAGTTTCGTAATGCACACGACACGCCATTTAAACAATGGAGTGGTTCAAGTTATTCCCCTGTGGATTACAAGAAAAAGGAGCTGAAATAAATGGTGGCATTGCTTAAACCTAAAACGTTCAGAGACGAGCCGAGCGTTAATGAAAAGTATTTGCAGCATAGCCAGCACCTTGATGATTATATTATCTCGATGCGTAATGGCGATCTGCTTGCATTCTTTAAAGTCGATGGCCGGACACATGACTGTGCCTCTGACCGTGAGCTGATTACATGGAACGATGATCTTAATACGTTGATTAAATCCTTCGGGACTGACCACGTAGAGGTCTGGTCACACGAGTATCATCACCAGTCTAAAGAGTATCCTGACTCTGAGTTTACTCAATTCTTCCCACGCTACCTGGATGAATACAACCGCCGCCTGCAAACGGGGTCTAACCAGATGGTTAATGACCTGTACCTGACGGTGCTTTATCGCCAGATAGGCGATAAGACGCAGAAGTTCCTGGCTAAGTTTGAGCGACCGTCAGCTGACGAGCTGGCTCAAATGCAGGCTGAAGCCTTCACCGGAATGGAAGAAGTCTGTGAGCAGATCATGGAGGGGATGAAGGGCTATGGCATCAAGCGCCTGGGTATTTATTACCGGGATAAAAACGGTGAGGAAATAGCGCTAACTGACGCTGAAGAAAAACAGTCGCTGCTTGAAGTAGACGAAGCAGATATTTTCGACGAACCGGTAATGCTCAACGTCGCTGATACCGTCCCGCCGACTGCTCACGCTTATTCTAAAGCGCTGGAGTTTCTTTATTTTCTGGTAAATCTGGAATGGTCCATTGTTCCTGTTTGCCGTGACCGTATCGGTTCTTACATCATGGAAAACCGTGTTGTCAGTTCTGTATGGGGGGATATTGTTCAGGTCAGAACGCTGGACAGCAATTTTTATACTACAGCTATCGAAATCCGTGATTACGAAAAAAACACGGAACCGGGTCAGTTTAATTTGCTGAAAGAAGCTGATTTTGAATATCTGCTGACTCAAACATTTTCTTGCATATCCGAGGCTTCAGCTAAAACGCTTCTGGAGCGCCAGGAGAAGTCCATGATGGAAACTGGCGACAGAAGCCAGTCCCAGCTTGAACAGTTGAATACAGCGCTGGATATGCTGCTTTCTAAAGAAATTGTGATGGGCTATCACCATGCCACTATTCACGTTTTCGATACCGATCAGCGAGCAGTGCAGCGCAAGGCCCGTAAAGCTAAAGTCATGCTAAGTCAGTGTGGCTTCGTGGGGGGCGGCGTAGGGCTGGCCTCTGAAGCGGCTTACTTTGCGAAGATTCCGGGTAATCAGAAATGGGCGCCACGCCCGACGCCGATTAACTCATGGAATTTCTTCCATTTCTCCCCGTACCATAATTTTATGCGCGGCAAACCGGACAATAATCCGTGGGGTCCGGCTGTGACGATGTTCCGCACCGCGAACGGTACACCGCTGTATTTTAACTTCCACGTCACCCCACTGGAAGAACGCTCAATCGGAAAGCGCCCGCTGGGGCATATGTTGCTTACAGGTACGTCTGGTGAAGGTAAAACTACGCTGCTGGATTTCCTGTTATGCCAGTGCATGAAGTTTAATCCGCGTATGTTCTGCTATGACCGTGACCGGGGAATGGAGCCGTTTATTCGCAGTGTCGGCGGCTACTATAAAGTTTTACAGCAGGGCGTAAAAACTAACTTCTCACCGCTCAAACAGAAAGGCACACCGCGTAATATTGCGACCACTAAAAATATTATGCGTGTCTGTGCTGAAATTACAAATAACGGCCCATTAGATAAAGATATGGGGATGGAACTCAATAAGGCTGTGGATGCTGTCATGGGCGAACACTCTTTAATCCCTGTTGAGGCCAGAGATATTACCCGACTGAAAGGGTACATCACGCACCCATATCTCAAAGACCTGATTAATGACTGGACGAATGACGGCCAATACGGCTGGCTTTTTGATAATGGTGAAGATGCGTTAGATCTCGATGCTCATGATATTTTCGGCTTCGACCTGACGGAGTTTATTGCTGCGGAAGGTGAGATTCCCAGCCCGGCCAGAACGCCATTGTTAATGTACTTGCTTTATCGTATTCGTAATTCAATTGACGGAAAGCGCCGTGTTATTCAGTGTTTCGATGAATTTCATGCTTATCTTGACGATCCTGTTTTAAAGCTGGAAATAAAGCGTGGCATTAAAACAGACCGTAAGAAAGATGCGATTTATTTGTTTTCCACGCAAGAGCCAAATGACGCGCTCGCAAGCAGCATTGGTAAAACGGTGATGTCGCAAACGCCATCAAAAATCTGCCTGCGCGATCCTGATGCCAGCCGTAAGGACTACTCCTTCCTGACCGATGCGGAGTTTGAAGTAATGTCCAAAATCCCTGAGCACTCGCGCCAGTTTTTGGTTAAGCAAGGGTCACAGTCAGCGCTCGCTACATTCAACCTGAATATCAACGGTAGTAATACGCCTGAACGGGATGAAATCGAGAAGAACAACATTATCAGCATCCTTTCCGGTGAGCCGCAAAATGCCGAGTTGGCCGAGGAATTGATAGGTAAATATGGTCCAGAACCCGAAAACTGGATCGAAGAATATTGGCGTCTTTGCCGTCATTAATTAGAGGATGATGTTATGAAAGCGAAGTTAATTGCTATTGCACTGGCTGGGCTGTTAGGTGCGGGAACCATTGGTACGGCTTCTGCTATAGAGGGTACTGGTGTTGTGGTCTACGATCCGACCAGCCTTGCTAAAACGCTTGAGGAAATGGCAAACCAGCTTGACCAACTGAAACAGCAGCTGGCTACCCAAAAAGCGACATATGAGAGCTTGGCAAAGACAACCAATATTGGGGATTTGCTGGACACATCAACAAGCAGCTTGGCTAATAACCTTCCTGACGACTGGAAGAAAGTTTATAGCGATGCCATGAACTCATCATCGTCCGTAACTGGTGATGTTCAAAGTATGGTTGGTGACTTTAATTCGGAAGTTGATGATATGAATCCTTCTGATGCAATTAAAGCTCTAAATAAAAAGTTGGCCGAGAAAGGAGCATATGACCGTGTTATAGCTGAAAAGGCATATAACAATCAGATGCAGGAATTAAGTGATATGCAAGCACTAACCGAGCAGATTTCCACAACTAAAGATGTAAAGGAAGTTGCTGATCTTCAGGCTCGCATTCAAACCGCGCAAGGCGCAATTCAGGGCGAGCAAGCGAAACTGAAGCTCATGAGTATGCTTCAGGAATCACAAGATAAGTTGTATGAAGCTCAAAGAGAACGCGCCGTAGGTAATTTTATTTATGGTTCTGATGGTGGTCATAACCCCGCTCCGTTGAAATAAGGTGATTATATGAAAACGACTTTAAAAGTAGCTTTAGTTTTTATCGGTGTTTCCGCTCTCGCTGGTTGTAAGCCTGAGCATGACAAAGATTGGTATAAGTCGCATGAGACAGAGCGAAAACAAATGCTTGTTGAATGCAAAAAGAACGCTGAATCCTTGCAGGATGCTGATTGTAAAAATGCAAGAGACGCAGAGACTGAACTTTTTGTTCATGGGAAAGATAACTCTCATAGCGTGCCGAAGTTAAACTAAATTTCAGGGTGTAGTTATGGCATTTAATACTGTTCAGCAGATATTTGACATAATTGATGATCTGATAAATATGATGGTTGATACCAACGTAACAACCATCATTGCAACCGTCACACCAACGGTTGCAATATTTTTGACCATCAAGTTTATGGCTCAAGGTGCATATTCCGCTCTTAGCCCCGGAGGGGGCGGGGAGGCGCTTGGGGATTTAATTACACAATATATGAAAGCGGCTGTTGTTTTGAGTTTTGCAACGGCTGGCGGGTTATATCAAACCGACCTTGTGCATTTGGCTTTAACCCTGCCTGATAATTTTGCTTCAATATTGGTGACTCAAAATAAAACCTCAATTACAGGGATGGCAGCCATTATTGATACTGGGGTAGACCAGTCTATAACGGCAATACAAACAGCGTTCGAAGGGGCTGGCATTAGCGCTAACGGCATAATGAGCGCAGTAATCGGACTCATTCTAATAGCAGCGACCGTAGTTCTTTGTGGGTTGGGTTCTGCCTTTATAATTATGGCTAAAGTGCTACTGGCTATAAGCCTGTGTTTAGGTCCAATAGCTATATTCTGTCTCCTGTGGAATCCAACAAAAGGCATATTTGCTAAGTGGATGGGGACCGTTATTAATTACAGCTTGGTCATAGTTCTTTTGGCTCTCGTATTTGGGTTGTTAATGAGCCTCTTTACAAAAATGATTTCCGGTCTTAACGGCAGCGAAGGCTTTGATGCCTTATCAACGGCTATTGGACTGGTCATTCTCACCATTGTTTCCGTCTATGTGTTGTTCCAGGTTCCAGCGGTAGCGTCGAATTTCGGTAGCGGTGTTTCTGCTGATATAGCTTCTGCGGCCCGCCATGCGGGCCACTCGATGAATACGATGGGTAATGTTGCCTCTAATGGGATTTTTGGTGGAGCGAAGCCTTCAGCAAGACCTTCAGCAGCTGGCGGCGGCGGTGGACAAAGCGCCAGCAGTAGCGGCAATGCAGGGGCTGGCGGTTCAGGTCTGACAGGAAAGGCGCGTGGTAGCCGGGGAAAAGCAGCATAAATAAACAAAAGTCGTTGAAATTGCAATTTCACGGATATAAGATAATAGAACGCAATGGACAAATGAGGTCGAAACTATGCGCGCAATCGTACTTTTAGGGGTGTTGTTGTTAGGGGCATGTTCCAGCAGTTTCAAGCCACCGCCGGAGCCGGACTGGAGCCACACTGTGCCAGTCAATAAAACGCTTCCAGTAGATACACAGGGATAAGGTGGTTGTTATGAGAGAGAAAAAGAAAGGGCTGACCAAAGAGGCCATCAAAGAGTTCAACGAAAGCCGTAAAGGGCTGGAAGTGGACGTTATGAACGAAGTGTTATCTTCACGCCGCACGGCGTGGATAGTCGCCGCGGTCGCATCCGTTGTAGCGGTTGTGGCAATCGGTAATGCTACCTTTGTGAATTACCGCTACAGCCAGCCAATACCGCCGTTCCTGTTGACGCTGAACCCCAGCAATCACGAGGTATCACAGGTTAAGCTGACGCGTGACGATGCCACCTATGGCGACGAAATTGATAAGTATTTCCTGACTCAATACGTTATCCACCGAGAATCCTACGATTTTTATTCCCTGCAAGTGGACTATGACGCCGTAGGTTTAATGTCCACGCCGAACGTGGCGGAAGCCTACCTTTCCCGGTTCAAGGGTAAGCAAGGGATTGATAAGGTCCTGGGTGACAGCGAGACAACGCGAGTAAGCATCAACTCAACCATTCTCGATAGAGAGCATGGCGTGGCGACCATTCGCTTTACGACCGTTCGCCGCTC
Organism: Salmonella sp. NW1250; assembly: GCF_051812965.1. Lineage (NCBI taxonomy): Bacteria > Pseudomonadati > Pseudomonadota > Gammaproteobacteria > Enterobacterales > Enterobacteriaceae > Salmonella > Salmonella sp. NW1250. The sequence continues at coordinate 16,076 of NZ_JAMNDD010000020.1, forward strand.
TCGTAGCAATAACTTTGACGATCCACCGAAGCGCTGGATTGCCATCCTGGGCTACGAGTACAAATCGCTGGCTATGAACGCCTCGCAGCGCTACATCAACCCGCTCGGCTTCCGCGTCACCAGTTACCGCGTTAACCCTGAGTCGAACTGAGGACTGTACTATGAAAAAAGTAGTCTTATCCGCAGTGATCGCAATGGCGCTGGCCGGGACCACATTTAACGCAGCGGCGCTTCAAGCGCCGAAAAGTTCACCGTATGACTTCCGTATCAAAACGGTAGTTTATAACCCGGTCGATGTGGTGCGAATTGATGCGGTAGCGGGCCTGTTTACGCATATCGTCGTTTCCCCGGATGAAAGCTATATCACTCACGCTTTCGGTGATTCTGCTGGCTGGATTTTCTCACACAAACTTAATCACTATTTCGTGAAACCTAAGACCGAAATGAGTGATACCAACCTGACCATCGTTACTGATAAACGGTCTTATAACATCGTGCTTCACTATATCGGTGAGACGACAACAAAGAACGCTGACGGCACAGAAACAAAATCGTTTATCAAAACGCCGTGGTCAATGAAACAGGCCACGCTTCAGCTGACCTATGAATACCCGTTTGACGAGCAGAAAAAAGCCTCCAGCGTGGCTGAGAAAAAGCGCCTGACGGAGAAGCTACGGGAGTCTGCTTTCGCTGGTCCTAAAAACTACCAGTATGAAATGAGCGACGAGCCGGAAATGGCAGATATTCAGCCGATCCATGTTTGGGATAACTACCGTTTCACGCGCTTTGAGTTCCCGGAAAACGCCGACTTACCGCAGGTTTATTACATATCGTCCAGCGGCAAAGAGACGCTCCCTAACTGTCGCCCGGTTGGTGAACATAACAACATTCTGGAATGCCAGAACGTAGCGAAAGAATGGCGTGTAAGGCTTGGCTGGACAAAGGTTGTTGGTATTAAAAATATCAACTACGTGCCTTCAGCTGGCGCAATTTCCACTGGCACAGCCTCCCCGGATGTAAGAAGGGTGCAAAAAGGAGGGGATAACTAATGGCCCGTAAAGTCGATATTGATAGCGAGCTGGATAACAACAACAGCTTCAACGATGAACGCGGGGGAATGCCCGCACAGAAACGCCGCACCGCACCAGGGCTAAAAGCCTTTATTGCTATCCTGGCTATCATCGCCATGTGCTTCGTTGGCGTCACTATTTACACGCACACACGCAAAGCGCCGGACACGGCCAAAGCTGACAGCGGTAATAAAAATGATGGGGTTAGCAGTCTGCCTAACTATCAGTTCAACACTAACCCGAACGTTGGCGGGGCAGCGGCCCCTGACGCTAATCAGAAGGCGATGCAGGATAAAGCCAGAGCGGAATATGAAGCCAGTCATAGCAACACGGGCCGGGCCAGCAACGGGAAGAAGCAGCTGACACCGGAAGAAGTCGCCATGCAGCGCCGTCTTGATGGCGATCTTTCCGGCGAGCAGGGCGGTAGCCAGACTCCGGCCAAAAAAGAGCAGCAAAGCGACGAAGGCAGCGAAGGCAGCAGCGCGTTAGCAAAAGAGCTTACACCTGCCCGCCTGAAAGGCAGCAGAGCGGGCGTAATGCAAAATATGAGCATGACCATTGCTAAAGGGACGATGATACCGTGTGGCACGTCTACGGAGCTGGATACGACCGTTCCCGGCATGGTGTCCTGCCGGGTGACGCGTGATGTGTATTCCCTCGATGGGTTGGTGAAGCTGATCGACAAAGGCGCATTTGTTACGGGCCAGATGAACGGTGGCCTCAAAAATGGTCAGGCTCGCGTCTTTGTGCTGTGGGAGCGAGTGGTAAACCCGGATGGCACATTCGTTAATCTGGATAGCGCCGGGACCAACTCTCTCGGTAGTTCCGGTGTTCCCGGACAGGTTGACTCCCACTTTTGGGATCGCTTCGAAGGGGCCGTGTTCATTTCCGTCCTGTCTGACGCGCTTCAGGCTGGCGTGGCCGCAGCTCAAAACGGCAATAATATCCAGTTTAGTAATACGCAAAACAACTCGCAGGAACTGGCCTCTGAAGCACTGAGAGCCACGATTAACATCCCGCCAACACTCTACGACCAGCAGGGCGACGCAATCAGTATCTACGTCGTTCGTGACCTCGATTTCAGTGATATTTACTCACTGGCAGACAACTAATCAACGTGGGCCGGAAGGCCCACTGTTCTTTGTAGCAGGAGATAACTTACATGAATCAATCATCGGCTTATTACCAGCTGGGGCCGCTGCGGGAGTATTTCGAAGATCCGGGCGTATTTGAAGTCCGAATCAACCGTTATAACGAGGTGGTTTGTGACACATTCGAAGGCCGCAAAATCATCCAGAACGACAGCATTACCGGCGCGTTTATCGATAACCTGACTGCGGCATTAACCAGCGCCAATAACGTTTCGCGCCAGATGATTAATGACGTGGTGTTACCGGACGGTTCCAGGGGAATTATCTGTTTACCGCCTGCGGTGATCGATAACACCGCCGCTATCGCTTTTCGTAAAAATATCGCGCTGGATAAAGACCTGGCGACGTTAAGCCAGGAAGGTATCTTTGAGTTTTGCCGGGAAATTGACAGCCATAAGCGCGAGCTGGACGACGACGATCTCCTGCTGAAAGAGTTATACCGGGCTAAACGCCGGGAAGAATTTTTGCTTACTGCGGTACGGAAAAAGCGAACCGTTGTCGTTGTGGGAGAAACCGGGTCAGGGAAAACGGTACTCACCCGCGCCCTGCTCAAAGCCATTAGCCCGCAGGAACGCGTGATAATCATGGAGGATGCTCACGAAGTTGAAGCTACCCACCTGGAAGAAGCCGTTTATATGAAATATGGCGGTAAAGATAAACCAGGGCTGGCTACGCCGACGCAGTGCCTTAAAGCCTGTATGCGCCTGACACCAGATCGTATCTTCATGACAGAGCTGAGGGATGATGCTGCATGGGATTACCTTCAGGCGTTGAATACCGGACACCCTGGCGGCTTAACCTCCACACATGCTAACTCGGCGATGGATGCCTTCACCCGTATAGGGTTGATGGTTAAAGCTACCGAAGTGGGCCGTATGCTGGATATTTCTGACATTATGCGCCTGCTGCACTCCACTATTGATGTGGTCGTTTTCATGGCGAAAAGGAAGATTCGCGAAATCTACTATTCGCCAGAATATAAGTATGAGTGCATGAATGGAGGGATAAAGTGAAAAAAGGAGCAATCATATTCCTGACGGGGGTTCTGGCCTTTTCCTCCCTGCCCTCAATAGCCGCCGATTCGCCATCGGTACAGGTCGGGTTTTCTCCTGAAGGTAGCGCTCAAACGTTGGTAATTGGCGCTATCGACTCCGCGCAATCCTCGATCCGAATGATGGCTTATAGCTTTACCGCGATGGATATAATGCAGGCGCTGGTCAAAGCTAAAAATCGCGGTGTCGATGTGAAAATCGTTATCGACGAACGCGGCAATCGTAATGACGTAAGCCACCGTGCGATGAAGTACATTGTGAAAAACGAGATCCCGCTGCGGGTGGATAGCGACTTTCCTATCCAGCATGACAAGGTGATGATTATTGATGAACGGTCAGTTCAGACGGGCAGCTTCAACTACACCAAAGCAGCAGAATCTAAAAACTCGGAAAACGCGGTGGTGATCTGGAACATGCCCCAGCTGGCAAAACCTTATCTTGAGCACTGGGAGGACCGTTGGAATCGTGGGGAGGACTATAAATGATAGAAAAATTTGAACGCTATATTTTCAAACATGCCGTACAGCCACTGAAATTAGTTGCTGTGGTAGCAATAGCTGCGGAGCTATCGCGCAGAGGATTAATGTTCATAGGTATACCCGCTTTTACCTCTTTCATTACAAATATGCTCGGTATTTTGATAATCATGTTAATGCAAAAGCCGATAATGATAAGAGGTGTGTACGAGACTAAAGATCGTTCAAGTTCCTATAGATGGATGCATTTTGCCATAACAGGACTTCAATCTATGTCCGTTGTAGTCCTGCTACTAATACCGATTTATGAGCGATAAAAGCATGAAAGGCGGCGTAAGTCGCCTTTTTCCAAAGGCTCCGCCCCTCCTGACGAGCTTCAAAAAAAAGCTACAAGTCAGAAGTAGGCGAAACCCGACACAGCTTAGAGATCTGCCGCCTTTCGTTGGCATCGCTCCCCCTGGTTACGTCCTGTGTTCCTGTCATATCGTTTACCGAAACCTGACCGCCTTTAGCCCATTCGGGCAACGTGGCGCTTTCTCATAGCTCACGCTTAAAGTTCTCGGCTCGACTTAGACAGTTCGCTCCAACGCTGCGGGTTTTAACCAGACTCCCCGTCTCCCGCTGCCGTTACGCCTGACTATGACAAACACACGATTTCCAGTTCGTCAGGCGCGGCAAATCGCCGCCATTGGTAACAGCCAATGCGGTAACGTCATTCGAGCAGGGAGATGGGACTTGAATTGCAGCCATGACGACTGCTACACTACATTTGAATTTAACGGTGACTGTTCTCCCTGCTTCGGATTCAGTTACCAGGTGCAAAGAGTTGACGCTCTTATCACCTTCGAAAAAACCACCTTGCCGGGTGGTTTTTTCGTTTCTGAGCAAGAGAGTACAGGATCTTCAGAGGATCGATCAACGATCTTTGATCTTCCGTTATTCCTCATCGCCTTCAAGGGGTCGGTTCCGGCTGAGGGCGAAATGACACCCTAAGCTTTCGGTTCCTTGGGCCAAAGATATTCGCCAGTCAGTAGAATGTGCGCCCAGCCCAATGGGGATATGTGGGGAAGAAATTCAGGGGGAACATCCAACCCTTCGTTCCGCCGCTCCGTGACGGCATGACCAAGATGGACCCCCGCATCGATTTATGTCTGTCCGATCTCAGTCATCCGGTGTCTGGCAAGAAGCCGCACCACGGTGGAAGGATGAACACGGAACAAACGTGCAGCATCAGCGCCCGTTTTTTGCCCCGATGTGACGAGCGAGACAATCTCTTTTTGCTGTTGGGGGGTTAACTTAGGGCGTCGCCCACCAACCCGGCCATCCTGGCGTGCCGCCGCAAGCCCGCTCTTTGTCCGCTCACGAAGCATGGCGCGTTCAAATTCAGCAAAGGAGCCAACGATCTGCATCATCATCCTGCCCGCCGGAGTGGATGTGTCAATATTTTCGGTAATGCTGCGAAAATCAGCTCCCGTGTTTTCAATCTTCTCCAGCGTCAGCAATAAATCCTTCAGCGAACGGGAAAGGCGATCCAGTTTCCATACAATAACCTGATCATCTTTGCGCAGTTGCTGTAAAAGACGTTGTAGTTCGGGTCGATCCCATCGCCCTCCCGAAGCTTTTTCCTGGAAAATCAGTTCACACCCGGCTGACTTTAGTGCTGATATCTGAGCCTGAGTATCCTGTTCCTGTGTCGAAATGTCATTTTCAGAAGACGACTGCACCAGTTGATTGGGCGTAATGGCTGTTGTGCAGCCAGCTCCTGACAGTTCAATATCAGAAGTGATCTGCACCAATCTCGACTATGCTCAATACTCGTGTGCACCAAAGCGAGGTGAGCATGGCGACGGACACCCCACGGATTCCAGAACAAGGCGTGGCCACTCTGCCTGATGAGGCTTGGGAGCGTGCGCGCCGTCGTGCGGAGATCATCAGTCCGTTGGCGCAGTCGGAGACGGTCGGGCACGAAGCGGCCGATATGGCGGCTCAGGCGCTGGGCTTGTCTCGGCGCCAGGTATACGTTCTGATCCGGCGTGCCCGGCAAGGCAGCGGCCTCGTGACGGATCTGGTGCCCGGCCAGTCCGGTGGAGGTAAAGGTAAGGGGCGCTTGCCGGAACCGGTCGAGCGCGTCATCCACGAGCTACTGCAAAAGCGGTTCCTGACCAAGCAGAAGCGCAGCCTAGCGGCCTTTCACCGCGAAGTCACTCAGGTGTGCAAGGCTCAAAAACTGCGAGTGCCGGCGCGCAATACCGTGGCCTTACGGATCGCTAGCCTTGACCCGCGCAAGGTCATCCGCCGGCGGGAAGGCCAGGATGCCGCTCGTGACCTACAAGGTGTGGGCGGCGAGCCTCCTGCCGTGACCGCGCCGCTGGAGCAGGTGCAGATAGACCATACGGTCATCGACCTGATCGTGGTCGATGACCGCGACCGGCAACCTATTGGCCGCCCGTACCTGACCCTCGCCATCGACGTGTTCACCCGCTGCGTGCTCGGCATGGTCGTCACGCTGGAAGCGCCGTCTGCCGTTTCGGTTGGCCTGTGCCTCGTGCATGTCGCCTGCGACAAGCGCCCTTGGCTGGAAGGACTGAACGTGGAAATGGATTGGCAGATGAGCGGCAAGCCCTTGCTGCTCTACCTAGACAACGCGGCCGAGTTCAAGAGCGAGGCCCTGCGCCGGGGTTGCGAGCAGCATGGCATCCGGCTGGACTATCGCCCGCTGGGACAGCCGCACTATGGCGGCATCGTGGAACGGATCATCGGCACGGCGATGCAGATGATTCACGACGAACTGCCGGGAACGACCTTCTCCAACCCTGACCAGCGCGGCGACTACGATTCCGAAAACAAGGCCGCCCTGACGCTGCGCGAGCTAGAGCGCTGGCTCACATTGGCGGTCGGCACCTACCACGGTTCGGTGCACAACGGCCTGCTCCAACCGCCGGCCGCGCGCTGGGCCGAGGCCGTGGCGCGTGTCGGCGTACCGGCCGTCGTCACACGCGCTACTTCGTTCCTGGTCGATTTTCTGCCGATCCTCCGGCGCACGCTGACCCGCACCGGCTTTGTCATCGACCACATCCACTACTACGCCGATGCGCTCAAGCCGTGGATTGCGCGGCGTGAACGCTGGCCGTCCTTTCTGATCCGGCGCGATCCGCGCGACATCAGCCGTATCTGGGTCCTGGAACCGGAGGGACAGCATTACCTGGAAATTCCCTACCGTACCTTGTCGCATCCGGCTGTCACCCTCTGGGAACAACGGCAGGCGCTGGCGAAACTGCGGCAGCAAGGGCGCGAACAGGTGGATGAGTCGGCGCTGTTCCGCATGATCGGCCAGATGCGTGAGATTGTGACCAGCGCGCAGAAGGCCACACGCAAGGCGCGGCGTGACGCGGATCGCCGCCAGCACCTCAAGACATCAGCTCGGCCGGACAAGCCCGTTCCGCCGGATACGGATATTGCCGACCCGCAGGCAGACAACTTGCCACCCGCCAAACCGTTCGACCAGATTGAGGAGTGGTAGCCGTGGACGAATATCCCATCATCGACCTGTCCCACCTGCTGCCGGCGGCCCAGGGCTTGGCCCGTCTTCCGGCGGACGAGCGCATCCAGCGCCTTCGCGCCGACCGCTGGATCGGCTATCCGCGCGCAGTCGAGGCGCTGAACCGGCTGGAAGCCCTTTATGCGTGGCCAAACAAGCAACGCATGCCCAACCTGCTGCTGGTTGGCCCGACCAACAATGGCAAGTCGATGATCGTCGAGAAGTTCCGCCGCACCCACCCGGCCAGCTCCGACGCCGACCAGGAGCACATCCCGGTGTTGGTCGTGCAGATGCCGTCCGAGCCGTCCGTGATCCGCTTCTACGTCGCGCTGCTCGCCGCGATGGGCGCGCCGCTGCGCCCACGCCCACGGTTGCCGGAAATGGGGTTGTAAGCCGGAACCGCCGAAATTTCCGTCACGCCAGTTCCACCCCTGCCACAAGGGCATCCAGATCAATCACCTTGCCGTCACTCTGAAAGGTATAGTGTCCGTTCAGCAAAATGTGTCGCCAGGCTGCCGGCGATATCTGGGTGAGCGCCGCGAGCGCCTTGGCGTTACCTGTTGCTTCGCACTTCGTTAGCAACCGCGACAGGATGGCCGAGTTGTAGTAGATGACTGCGTTGGCGATCAGCCTGGCGCACTGGTTGCAGATCTCGATCTCAATGTCGGTCCGCCCCGTCAATTCTTTCTTGCCTCCCACCTGCGCAATGCTTGAACGTAGCTGATGGTATGACTCAATCCGGTTTTGCGAGCGATGGACGTTACGTTCCAATTGGGGGTCGCGCAGGTAGCGTAGCGTGTAGATGCTGCGCACGAGCTTATCGAACTCGAAGATGGCCCGCCGCGTCGGGTTTGGCGCGGTGTAGGTGCACAGTTTGCGGATCAACGTTCCCTGCGTCATCTCCTTCAAACCCAGGGTGGCGATGATCCGGTCAATGTTCGCCTTTTCGCTGACAATCAACTGCCGATCTATTTGGCCAACTGGCTGGATCAGGCACTTCTCATACCGTGCTGGATCGCCCACACAATACAACGCCTGCAACTGGGCGTTGAGGTCGGTATACCGTGGCTCGAAACGCCGCCCGAACCAGTGCAGGATAGCGAAATTGGCCTTGTTGATGCTGTGCATATCGCCAGTAATGACCTCTGGCACAATGTCAGAGGTATTGCGATACCAGATGTCGAACACATGGTGGGCCTCATAATCATGGGCACCAATCAGGTATCCATTCAACGGGATGTGGTTGCACAAGAGCGTATAGGCCACCACGCCCTTGCCTCGCCCGAAATACTTGCGCGAGTAGCGCGCTTTCACGGTTGGCCGCTCGACGCTGAATTTCTGCCCATCGACAGCGCCATACAGCACATCGAGGTCGAACGAGTAATACGGGAAGATAGGCAGCGCGGCAATGGCATTGCTGATGCCGTCGTTGGCCTCGTGTAGCGATGCTTGCCGCAGGTACTGCTGATAGGCGCTCTCCAGGACGTGGTATGGAATATCACTGGTACGCGCCATGACCAGGTTGCCGTGGTTCATGGCCTGGGCGATGATGACCGCAATCAGGCTATCGGTATCCGCAACCTTCTTGGCGTAACGTGGTTGCAGCGGAGTCAGTGCCGATAGGAACTGGCATTGGTTGTTGACGAAGCGGAACACGTCGGCGACATCACAGTATGGCAATTGATCGTAAAAGGTTTGCTCCCGCGCCTTTTGGTTTTCCCCCTTGGGCTTGCGCCAAGTCAGTTTTTGCGTGTCTTTGTCGTATTCGAGGTGTGTCAGCTTGCCTTGTTTCAGCTCACGGTTGAATGCCCGCCATTGCTTGTGCAGCTCGGAGGCCAAGGCATCAAGCTGTGTTTCAACCGGTTGGCGCAGGAATGGGATGTCCATCTGTGCCAGCTCCTGAGCGTGCTCTTCCATAGACACCAACTCATCGGAGAAATGCCGATGTTGCAAACTGTCATCGAGATAAAGCTCGCCAGATTGGAAACGCTTTGTGACTTGGCGGTACAACCAGAACTCGTAGCGGTCGGCATGTAACCCTGTCGGCTCTCCATCTGCATCAAAGCTCAGCAGGTAGGGCCGCAAGCGTTTAGGTAGGGTGGCTGCCGGGCATTCAGCGAGTGGGCGTTGTGACAGACGCAGCTGCTTGGCGAACACGCTTTTAACCCAGGTTAGTGCCGCCAGCCACTGGCTGTCCGGATCGGTAGCGGCGAACTCCAGCGCGACAAACAACGGTCGGAGATGACGGCTGATACGTTTGGCCTGGCCATCCACCGCCTGCCAGTGCAATGTCAGTTTATTCAATGGCTTGACACTCATGCGCTGCGCCGTGTTTTGCAGCACGTCTTTGGCCATGATCTTGTAGGCGCGCTGGCGCACCTCGCCGAATGGCGTCGGATCCGCGACACTGTCGTCCACGTACAGGGACAGCAAGCGACCAACCTGGGGCGTTTCCTGATGACGTTTGACCTGCTCTTCGGCGAAAGACTCCCTGGCACCCGCGCGGTTTTCGTGATCAAGTTGATGCATGTGGAACGCCATCGCATCGACCAGGTTATCGCTGAGCTGCCGGTAGCGTACCCAAGCATAGCACAACAGATAGAGCTGGGTCTGCTCTGGCTTCAAGTTGCGCAAATCATGGACGGTATAAAAGTTAGCCAGACTCGCGTAATACAGCAGGTTTTGTTGAGAGATCCCAAGTTTGGGCAGCAGCCCTTTGGCAATCCCATGTAATGGCGCCAGTAGGGTACGCTTGTCACGCTCTCGGGCCATCTGACGCCACCCGAAATCCTTGGCGTCTTGTTTGAGAGCAGCCAGTTGCGACAGCGTATCGTCGCGCACCAGGAGCTGACTCAGGGAAGTCTTGGCTGGTTCATCCAACACCTGTGCAAGCAGGGCTCCCAGTCGTCGACGTTCAGCGGACAGGACTTCGCTGACCAGCGCTTGCAGGGTGGTATAGCCTGGACGAATGATCTTTTGTTCGTTGAGCCAGACGATCAGCTCAGCAGCAACAAAGTTGGGCGTCACATCACGCCGCACGATCAGCGAGGCTTGATGCTCAAGCGATGGCAGGTAGCTGGAGGCCCACGGCTGGTAACCGAATAGTGCGGCAATTTTACCGCGTTGGCTGTAGTGCTCGTGTTTGGAGATCTGCTTGGTCTCGAATGCCTCACCTTGAAAATATCGGCTGAGCACGAAAGCGCAATCATCCTCGACGTCACGCCAGTAGAAACGGAAGAAATCGTTCTTGGCTTTGAAATACCCGATCTGCAGAATGCAATAGACCTGAGCATGGATGCTTGGCCGGCTGCTGGCGAGCGCCAGTTCATTTTCGGTCAAGGCCAGGTATTCCAGGCGCTGCGCATCGTCAAAGTCCGGCAAGCCATACAGCGCCTCCTGCTCGGCGTCCGACAGAACTGTTAGTCGCTCGCTTTTAGCAATCGCCATGAGTTACTCCGGCACCCGCAAGTATTGGTACAGCGTTTCTCGACTGATCCCGAATTCACGGGCAAGCGTCGCTTTCTTTTCGCCAGCAATGACTCGCCGCCGTACTTCCGCTATCTCTGGGTCAGACAGCGATTTCTTTCGACCCCGATAAGCGCCACGCTGTTTTGCCAAGGCAATACCTTCACGTTGACGCTCCCGGATCAACGCTCGCTCGAACTCGGCGAATGCCCCCATGACAGACAACATAAGGTTTGCCATCGGTGAATCTTCGCCGGTGAAAGTCAGATGCTCCTTGACGAATTCAATGCAGACGCGGCGCTGGGTTAGTCCCTGTACAAGTCGGCGCAGATCATCCAAGTTGCGAGCAAGGCGATCCATGCTGTGTACCACGACCGTGTCACCTTCACGTACAAAGGAGAGCAAGACGTCAAGCTGCGGGCGCTGAGTGTCTTTCCCAGAGGCTTTGTCGATGAAAACTTTGTCCACCTGGATATGTTCCAGTTGCCGTTCTGGGTTTTGATCGAAGCTACTGACACGGATGTAACCGATGCGTTGTCCCTGCAAGAGACCTCCAGAGCTTAAAAGTGTCAGGAAGAAATCTATGACCTTGCCTTATGTGTGTCAATAAATTAATTTAACTGCTTTATTCTGACACTTTTTAACCGAACGATCTGACATCAGGATAGGGTATAGCCCAGACTGACACTTGACTTATTGATACAACATGCAAGTGAGTGATACCGGAACATTTGGCATTTTTTACTATCTGAAGTATGATTTTACTTTCATCAGTAAAGAGTATTTCGCCGATGCGCATTTAACCTGTCCGCACCCCACTTTTGATTCTTCTCCCGCCAGGGAGAGCGGGTGCGTCTCACCGTGACAGGTTGATGCTGATTCCTCTGCTGTTTTCCCACTAGTGGACACGTGTCCCTGTCATTTGGTTTAGCTCTTGGCCTGCGGCTTCCGCATTGGCCTACAGGAGTTCAGATGACCCATATCGCATGTCATATCAACACTTTGCAGCTGCCCTTCGTCGCCTGTACTGTGCCCCTTACCTTCACTTTGCCCGCTGCGGGCTGCACCCTGATCGGCCGTAACGGCATCGGCAAGAGCCTGCTGCTGGAACTGCTGGCGGGCCAGCGCCGCGCGGATTCTGGCAAGATCGAGTGGTTGACCCCCATCAGCTGGTTGTCCCAGTTTGCACCGGCTCAAGATCATGACTGCGCAGCCAGTGTGGCCGACCTTATCGGCTGGGGCGAGCCGCTACGGGCCCTTGAGCGCATCGAGCAGGGGAGCTGCGCCCAGGACGATTTCGAGTTGCTGGCTGATCGCTGGAACCTGCGCAGCGATCTTGCCGACCTGCTGGCAGAAGCAGGCCTCAGACTCGATCCCCATGTCCCGGTCAGCACCCTGAGCGGTGGCCAGCTCACCCGTTTGCGCCTGCTGGCGCTGTTTGCGAGGCCTGCTCACTTTCTGTTGCTTGATGAGCCAGACAACCACCTCGATGCCTCTGGCATCGACTGGCTAAGCCAGCAACTGGCCAGACATCGCGGAGGTTACCTGCTGGTGAGCCACGACCGGCGCCTGCTCAATCAAACCAGTCATATTCTGGAGCTGAGCGAGCAGGGGTTGCAGAGTGCCCGCCTCTCGTTTGACGAGTTTCTGGCACAGCAGGCCGAGGTACAGGCTGCCCGCAGCACCAGTTTGGCGCAAGCGGTGCGAAGCGAAAAGGCGGCGGCGCGCAGCTTGCAAAAAGTGCGTGAACAGGCGGCCAGACGAGCCAGTCAGGGGCGGCGTGAGCGCGGCTCCCAAGCCAAAATCCTGCTTGATTTCAAGGCGGAACAGGCAGGCAAATCCCTTGGCAGAGTGCTGGACCGCCACGAGCGGGGCCACAGTGCGCAAGTGGAGGCCCGCACCGAGGCAGCAGCCGCGCTGGCGGCGGTGCAGCCGCTCATCATGCAGTGGCCGGAGGAGATCGAGCGCAAGGGGGCTGCCCAGCCGCTGGTGATTACGGCTGCGTCTCACGTGCGCTGGCATGGCCAGCGGGTTGATCTGGTGCTGCAACGGGGTGAGCGCTGTTTGCTCGGCGGTCGCAATGGCTGCGGCAAATCGAGTCTGCTGCAGATGTTGCGTGGGGTGCTGGAGCCCGAGACGGGCAGCTTTCGCATCAATGGCAAGATGGCTTGCCTCGATCAGGGGCTCAGCCTGATTGCGCGGGATCTCAGCCCGCTTGCCAACCTGTTGACAGTGGCTCCGACACTGGCCGAGAGTGATGCGAGAACACGGCTGGCGGGCATAGCCCTGCGCGGCGATCGTGCTCTGACGCCTTGTCATGGTCTGAGTGGGGGGGAGAGGTTAAAACTGGGTCTGCTGATGGTACTGGCGCAACTGCCCGACCTGCTGCTGCTCGATGAACCGGACAACCATCTGGATCACCCCTCGCGTCAGTTGCTCACTCAGGTCCTGGCGGACTACCCAGGCACTCTGCTATTGGTTTCTCACGATCCCGACTTCGTTGCAGGGGTTGGGGTTGGTAAAGAATTAAATCTTTCAGAGTGACCGCAAGATGATTGACCTAGATGCCCTTGTGGCAGGGGGTTAGAGGAGTTGACGGAAATTTCGGCGGTTCCGGCTTACAACCCCGAAATGGAGCAACTGGCTCTGGCACTGCTGCGCAAGGTCGGCGTGCGCATGCTGGTGATCGACGAGCTGCACAACGTGCTGGCCGGCAACAGCGTCAACCGCCGGGAATTCCTCAACCTGCTGCGCTTCCTCGGCAACGAACTGCGCATCCCGTTGGTTGGGGTAGGCACGCGCGACGCCTACCTAGCCATCCGCTCCGATGACCAGTTGGAAAATCGCTTCGAGCCGATGATGCTGCCGGTATGGGAGGCCAACGACGATTGCTGCTCACTGCTGGCCAGCTTCGCCGCTTCGCTCCCGCTGCGCCGGCCTTCCCCAATTGCCACGCTGGACATGGCTCGCTACCTGCTCACACGCAGCGAGGGCACCATAGGGGAACTGGCGCACTTGCTGATGGCGGCGGCCATCGTCGCCGTGGAGAGCGGCGAGGAAGCGATCAACCATCGCACACTCAGCATGGCCGTTTACACCGGACCCAGCGAGCGGCGGCGGCAATTCGAGCGGGAACTGATGTGAAGCCTGCGCCGCGCTGGCCGCTGCATCCCGCCCCGAAAGAAGGCGAGGCGCTGTCCTCATGGCTCAACCGCGTGGCCCTTTGCTATCACATGGAGGAGCCCGACCTGCTGGAGCACGATCTTGGTCACGGCCAGGTCGATGACCTGGACACCGCGCCACCACTCTCGCTGCTGGCGTTGCTTTCCCAGCGGAGCGGCATCGAGCTGGACCGGCTGCGCTGTATGAGTTTCGCCGGATGGGTGCCTTGGCTACTGGACAGCCTTGATGACCAGATTCCAGACGCCTTGGAAACCTATGCGTTTCAGCTCTCGGTGTTGCTGCCAAGACTCCGCCGTAAGACGCGATCCATCACGAGCTGGCGTGCCTGGCTGCCCAGCCAGCCGATAAACCGCGCCTGTCCGCTCTGCCTGAGCGATCCGGAGAACCAAGCCGTACTGCTCGCGTGGAAGCTGCCCCTGATGCTGAGCTGCCCGCTGCATGGCTGCTGGCTGGAATCCTATTGGGGCGTGCCAGGGCGGTTTCTCGGCTGGGAGAACGCCGACGCCGAACCGCGCACCGCCAGCGACGCGATTGCGGCGATGGACCAGCGTACCTGGCAGGCACTGACAACCGGTCACGTGGAGCTGCCGCGCCGACGCATCCACGCCGGATTGTGGTTTCGACTTCTTCGCACGCTGCTCGATGAGCTGAACACCCCGCTTTCCGCGTGCGGAACCTGCGCGGGGTATCCCCGCCAAGTCTGGGAAGGCTGCGGGCATCCGCTGCGTGCTGGGCAAAGTCTGTGGCGACCGTATGAAACCCTGAATCCGATAGTACGGTTACAGATGCTGGAGGCGGCGGCAACGGCAATCAGCTTGATTGAGGTGAGGGACATCAGCCCGCCAGGCGAGCAGGCAAAGCTATTCTGGTCCGAGCCCCAAACCGGGTTCACCAGTGGCCTGCCGACGAAAGCGCCGAAGCCCGAGCCCATCAATCACTGGCAGCGTGCAGTCCAGGCCATCGACGAGGCCATCATTGAAGCGCGACACAACCCCGAGACGGCACGCTCGCTGTTCGCGTTGGCTTCCTATGGTCGGCGCGATCCCGCTTCCTTGGAACGGTTGCGCGCCACCTTCGTGAAGGAAGGCATCCCGCCGGAATTTCTGTCACATTACCTGCCTGATGCACCCTTTGCATGTCTTAAACAAAATGACGGGTTAAGTGACAAATTTTGACGGATAGAGCTTTCCGGCTCACACTGTCACATAATCGAACGTATACGTGACGGGTGAAAAGGTGCTGATCGGCTACATGCGGGTATCGAAGGCGGACGGATCCCAGTCCACCAATTTGCAACGCGATGCGCTCATCGCCGCTGGTGTGAGCCTTGCGCACCTTTACGAGGATCTGGCCTCGGGCAGGCGCGATGATCGCCCAGGGTTGGCTGCTTGCCTGAAGGCGCTTCGTGAAGGGGACACGCTGATCGTGTGGAAGCTCGATCGGCTTGGCCGTGATCTGCGCCACCTGATCAACACCGTGCACGACCTAACTGCGCGTAGCGTGGGCCTGAAGGTCCTGACCGGTCACGGTGCGGCGGTCGACACGACGACTGCCGCCGGCAAGCTTGTGTTCGGTATTTTTGCCGCGCTGGCCGAGTTCGAGCGTGAGTTGATTTCCGAGCGAACAGTCGCTGGACTTATCTCGGCGCGCGCTCGCGGCAGGAAAGGGGGGCGCCCCTTCAAGATGACCGCCGCCAAGCTACGCCTGGCGATGGCCAGCATGGGGCAACCGGAAACCAAGGTGGGCGATCTCTGCGAAGAACTCGGGATTACCCGGCAGACGCTCTACCGGCACGTGTCGCCCAAGGGCGAACTGCGGCCAGACGGCGTAAAGCTGCTCTCCCTCGGTTCAGCCGCATAAATGGAGGCGACCTGGAACGGGGCGCTGTTCAGTGCGGCAACGATCCGATTACCGGTGTCGACCCAGAGCAGCCGTAGAGCTTTTGGGAAAGCTGTCGTTCAACGTCTGAATTCACCGGCCTTGCGCGGCTTTATGCGCAAGGTCCGGTGGAATGATGGGTTGGGCGATGTGCGAGAAATACCCATTGAGTGTCTATCCTTGCTATGGGTAGGAATTAGGTAATGAACTATTGCTCTTCGACAATGCGCCACTAATCAACTCAAGCTCATTAGTCCAAATCCCACCTTTGTATCCCTGGGGCAGTTTGTATAGTTCCTCGATTGAGTCGATCCCCTGGGACGCACCACCGTGATAGTTGCCAGCGACAAAAACCGCACTTCCAACTGACTCCATTCTGCGGATAAAAGTCTCTGGCCACCCCCACAACCACCTTGTGTAGTTGATGGGCACTAGCACCAAGGTTCGTTCGCAACTCTTCGGTATGGCCCCAGACCAGCCGGCCAATAGATAGCCAATTAAGCATGATTTCAGCGAGTCACGACTCATGGTGAGGATGTCGGGTACTCGCTCGCGAACTACATTGATTGGCAATTCAGCTCCATATACTGCAATGAGTTGTCGGCGTGCTTCCGGCAGTTCTGCAAGATAAGCGGCTATGCGCTCGCCTTCTAGAGGATCGTTGCTCTTTATATTGACCAGCAACGGCTGCTTCGGGAATGCGGCAAGGACTTCCCGTAGAGACGGCATTTGTCCGATAGCTTTTCCTCTGAAAGGAAAGCTCTTTCCGTTATCTGCCGTGTATCCGTACCCGATGTCTAGCGACTTCAGATACGACATCGTTTGATCTCTCGTGCGGCCGCTACCGTTCGTGCGACATTCAAGAGTCCAATCGTGAAAGACAGCAAATTCCCCATCTGTCGTGGGGTGAACATCGATTTCGACGACGCTCGCACCAAGCCTGATCGACGCGCTTATAGATTCAAGGGTATTTTCCAGCAGGCTGTGCTTCGGAGAGTAAATGCGAGTGGCAGTGCATGTTGAATTGGTAACTCCATTTGGGTCGAAGGTCTGCGATATGCCTCTATGTGCCAGAAGAACAGGAGTATTCCTCTGTGTCTTGACGAAGTGCAGACTGTGCTCGGAGGCGCAGCCACTGAGTAGTAGAACCATCCCACCAGCGATGCATAGGCGGAAAAAATTAGTTCTCTTTTGGGTAGATAGCATCCTAATCATGACGCCCAACTTTGTTTTAGGGCGACTGCCCTGCTGCGTAACATCGTTGCTGCTCCATAACATCAAACATCGACCCACGGCGTAACGCGCTTGCTGCTTGGATGCCCGAGGCATAGACTGTACAAAAAAACAGTCATAACAAGCCATGAAAACCGCCACTGCGCCGTTACCACCGCTGCGTTCGGTCAAGGTTCTGGACCAGTTGCGTGAGCGCATACGCTACTTGCATTACAGTTTACGAACCGAACAGGCTTATGTCAACTGGGTTCGTGCCTTCATCCGTTTCCACGGTGTGCGTCACCCGGCAACCTTGGGCAGCAGCGAAGTCGAGGCATTTCTGTCCTGGCTGGCGAACGAGCGCAAGGTTTCGGTCTCCACGCATCGTCAGGCATTGGCGGCCTTGCTGTTCTTCTACGGCAAGGTGCTGTGCACGGATCTGCCCTGGCTTCAGGAGATCGGAAGACCTCGGCCGTCGCGGCGCTTGCCGGTGGTGCTGACCCCGGATGAAGTGGTTCGCATCCTCGGTTTTCTGGAAGGCGAGCATCGTTTGTTCGCCCAGCTTCTGTATGGAACGGGCATGCGGATCAGTGAGGGTTTGCAACTGCGGGTCAAGGATCTGGATTTCGATCACGGCACGATCATCGTGCGGGAGGGCAAGGGCTCCAAGGATCGGGCCTTGATGTTACCCGAGAGCTTGGCACCCAGCCTGCGCGAGCAGCTGTCGCGTGCACGGGCATGGTGGCTGAAGGACCAGGCCGAGGGCCGCAGCGGCGTTGCGCTTCCCGACGCCCTTGAGCGGAAGTATCCGCGCGCCGGGCATTCCTGGCCGTGGTTCTGGGTTTTTGCGCAGCACACGCATTCGACCGATCCACGGAGCGGTGTCGTGCGTCGCCATCACATGTATGACCAGACCTTTCAGCGCGCCTTCAAACGTGCCGTAGAACAAGCAGGCATCACGAAGCCCGCCACACCGCACACCCTCCGCCACTCGTTCGCGACGGCCTTGCTCCGCAGCGGTTACGACATTCGAACCGTGCAGGATCTGCTCGGCCATTCCGACGTCTCTACGACGATGATTTACACGCATGTGCTGAAAGTTGGCGGTGCCGGAGTGCGCTCACCGCTTGATGCGCTGCCGCCCCTCACTAGTGAGAGGTAGGGCAGCGCAAGTCAATCCTGGCGGATTCACTACCCCTGCGCGAAGGCCATCGGTGCCGCATCGAACGGCCGGTTGCGGAAAGTCCTCCCTGCGTCCGCTGATGGCCGGCAGCAGCCCGTCGTTGCCTGATGGATCCAACCCCTCCGCTGCTATAGTGCAGTCGGCTTCTGACGTTCAGTGCAGCCGTCTTCTGAAAACGACACGAAACCCGGGCATAACCGATAAGCATGATTGCGATTTCCTGTTGCCATTTGATTTTATATTGCAATACATTTTTGCAATGCACAAGGTCGCATCGTTACGTTGGGACAGGGATAGTTGCACAAACGTTCGTTTATGCGCGAAGGTGGGAGGGGAGAAAAGTTGGCAGTTATCGCAGCTACCCGGTCACTACCCCTTCAGGGAGCGAATAATTGTATCTCAGGTACCTGTTGTCGCAGGGTGTTGTAATTCATGTCTTTTACAAAAATCAGGAGGCCGCAGCCTCCTGAACAACATCAGATCCTTCCACCCACCCCTTTGAACTTATCAATGAATGCTGAGACCTTCTGAAACACCGTCTTTTTCTTGGTTTTATACTGTGGATTTAGCGGACTGAGTTTCGGTAACGCTTCATTCAGAGCCGTCCCGTTTTCAGTGGCATATTCACGCTTGAGTGACGCACTGATATAACGCCTGGCAGCATCGTGATTGAGATTCTCTTCCTGAATCAATGCCTCCGCTTCCCGCTGCTGAGCGGCCTGAGCGAAGGTGTAGAACTGCTCTATCACGGACTCTTTATTCGGCAGGTTATCTATATCTGTCTGCCCGATAAATTCCAGCATCAGCCCTTCTTTCGCCCGGTTCCCCAGACTGGCACGGATAAGCCGGGTGACCTCTTCCTTCAGTGTCTCTTTGTTCGGGTGCTGTTTGTTGTATTCAAAAATCAGTTCAAGAATGTAATCGAGATTGATTTCCTGAGACTTCAGCAAGTCAACTTCAAACACCACGTCATCCCAGCTGACTGTCGTATTGCCCTTCACATTACTTTCGCGCTCCTTGCGCTGCCAGTCACGGATATCGTTGTAGCTTGAACGATAGTCCTGTACTTCTCGTTCGGAAGGTAACCGGATGGACTGGAGTGCTGCCAGTTTTTCATCATCAAGGAAATGTTCAGCCTTAAAAGCGTCAACGGCGGCAGGGTCACTGATATCCACTGTCTGAATCGCTCTCAGTGCCGTGAACTCATCGTAGTTTTGCAGAATATTTTCAGCCCGCAGGTATTCGCCAAACAGTTTGATGAAGGCTTTTTTCTCTTTTTCAGAAGTGATATCTGCCGGGTCAGGAAAGCGGGTCTCCAGCTCACGGACAATATCGATAAAACCACGACGTGTTTCACCCGTGACTGCATCAGTGAAGCCTTCCATGTATTCGGTATAGCTTTTCTCCATGACCACACTTTTGGTGTTGCTCTTCCCGAACAGGGTAATGGCATCAATGGTGGCCTGCTCTAAGTCCCGAAACGTGACGATATTACCAAAGGTTTTCGTGGCGTTATAAATCCGGTTGGTACGCGAGAATGCCTGCATCAGCCCGTGATAACGCAGGTTCTTATCGACAAACAACGTGTTCAGTGCCGGAGCATCGAAGCCGGTCAGGAACATACCCACTACAATCAGCAGGTCCACTTCCTGAGACTTAACCCGTTTAGCCAGGTCGCGGTAGTAATCCTGAAAACCGTTGCCATCAGTGCTGAAATTCATTTTAAAGGCGGCGTTATAGTCAGCGATGGCAGATTCCAGAAACTCACGGGAGCCTGGGTTCATCTCTGAGGTATCAATACTCTCATCGTTAATATCACCGATAGCATCCTGTGCTTCATTGGCAGCATACGAGAAAATGGTCGCAACCGTCAGGGGCTTATAACTGCTGTCCTGCTCAGCCCTTAACTTCTGGATGTGTCTGAAGGATTCATAGTAGGCTTTGGCGGCATCGACGCTACTGACGGCGAACATAGCGTTAAAGCCCTTAGCGCCGGGGAAAGCCCGATGGGTCTTTTGCCGGAAGTGCTGAAGGATGTAGTTTGTCACTTCCTCAATCCGATTAGGGTGCAGCAGGGCGTGTTTGTTTTCTGCCGCAGTAATTTTCTTCTCGTCCGTCTCGGTTTCTATCGCCTTAAATTGCGGGCGCACATCATTGTAATCCACCTTAAATTTCAGGACTTTTTCATCACGGATGGCATCGGTGATGATATAGGCATGCAATTCCTTACCAAATACACTGGCAGTATCTTCCGCACCCAGCGCATTTTTACCGGCAAAAATCGGTGTGCCTGTGAAACCAAACTGATAAAAACGTTTAAATTTCTTCTTCAGGTTTTTCTGGGCTTCCCCGAACTGGCTGCGATGACATTCATCAAAAATAAAGACGACCTGTTTCTGGTAGACGGCTAAATCTGCATCCCCCTTCATCAGGTTATTCAGCTTCTGGATAGTCGTGACAATGATTTTATTGTCATCTTTATCGATATTACGCTTCAGTCCTGCGGTGCTGTCAGAGCCGTTGACGCTGTCCGGTGAGAAACGCTGATACTCTTTCATGGTCTGATAATCGAGGTCTTTGCGGTCAACCACAAAGAAGACTTTATCGATGAAATCCAGTTCAGTTGCGAGTCGGGCGGCTTTAAAACTGGTCAGGGTTTTTCCTGAGCCTGTCGTATGCCAGATAAACCCGCCTCCGTCAGTGCTGCTCCATTTCTTTGACTGAAACGCACTGTTAATTTTCCAGAGGATACGTTCAGTGGCTGCAATCTGGTAGGGGCGCATAATCAGCAGTGTGTCGCTGGTATCAAATACCGAGTAATTAAACAGGATATTCAGCAGGGTATGTTTCTGGAAGAACGTGGCCGTAAAGTCTCTCAGGTCTTTAATCAGTGTATTGTCAGACCGCGCCCAGTTCATGGTGAAATCGAAACTATTTTTATCCCGTCTAGTCGTATTGGCAAAGTAACGGGTATCTGTTCCGTTAGATATCACAAACACCTGAAGGAATTTGAATAACGAATTTTCGCTATTAAAACTCTCTTTGCTGTAGCGATGAATCTGGTTAAAGGCCTCCCTAATCGCCACACCACGCCTCTTCAGTTCAACCTGTACCAGTGGTAGTCCATTGACCAGTATTGTTACATCATAGCGATTCGCATGCGTTCCCGTCTGTTCAAATTGCTGGATAACCTGCAACTTATTACGGATAAGATTTTTCTTGTCGATAAGACTGATATTTTCAAGACGACCATCATCAAAAGTGAAATCACAAATGTAGTTATCATGAATCTTACGGGTTTTATCGATAAGAGTATCACTGGGGTTATCGAGATAACCCTCAGTAAAGCGCCGCCACTCCCCTTCGCTAAATACCACCTGATTCAGCGCCTGAAGTTGCACCCGCACATTGGCCAGCATCGCCGACTGAGAGGTTAAATCAGGCACAAACTCATAACCCTGATTACGTAAATCCTGAATCAGTTCATGCTCTAACTCCGATTCACTCTGGTAGCGGTCACTCGCTTCCCATTCCGTGACGTATTTATCCAGCACGATGAAGTTATTGGATTCGGCGATGGTTCTGGTCTGCTGCGTCATACTGCTCCCTGCTGTCGTTGTACTGCGAAGGGTGAAACGATGCACTTAGGGCTTGAGCATCGGGTAATATCTGTGCAAAAGCACTGCCAGTCAGAGGTTCTCACCGGCAGTGTCGCTGATGTCAGTTCGTTACGGAATCAGGTTTAGGGAAACTGAACAGCAAATCACGGTAATATTCGTACTGTTTCTGACGTAGCTCGATTTCACGAGGTAAGCCTTCGCTGATGGAGTTTGTTAATCTATCAAACTTGTCCAAAATGGTAACTATACGGGTTTGTTCGTCGAATGATGGAATGGGTACTCGATATTTCATTATTACGTCTTTATTTCCACGGGGCATTTTTGCACCTTTGGCGTGTTGCATGTTGTATTCAAAAAAATTGTCATCAGCCAAAATCTGATAAAGATATCTTGATAAAATCGATTTATGGCAACTGCGAATAACCAATACATCACCATTTGTTCCACCAGTCGAATCAGCTTGCCAAATTTTCTTCAAATATGGTCGGATGTTACCGATCAATATGTCACCCTCACGAAACTCAGTAAGATTGCCTGAAGTTGGTACGTAATTTGATTGCATCTTTCCTGCACGATTTTGTAGAAGGTTATCAACGCCTACATAATTATTTTTATCAAGTTTGTCAAAGCTAATACGTGATTTAGAATATGCTGCAATCTCCCCCAACGTTTTCCACTCAACTTCGGCCTCGTCAAAACAAAGCAACTGCTCGCGATAGTAGTTGTACTGCTTTTTACGCATGGTAAGCTCAGCGGTAAGCTCAGCGGTAAGCTCAGCGGTAAGGGCGGTAAATTTATCCAGAATCCGGACGATTTCAGACTGGATAGCAAGGGACTTTTCCGGAGTATCCGGGCAGGGAATTGGGATTTTTTTTTGAGAATAATTACTAATCCATTGGCGTTTATGGTCTCCCTCTGCGAATTCACTTGGTAATGTATTGAGCCAATAGTAAACATATTTCAGTAAGGTTTTATTATCATCACATGATGTAACCATTTTCATGGCCGATGATTTTGCCTTAAAGTCAAAATCCACCCATTTATTAGCGGTGGTGAAATCATCAAAAATTATTACAGGTGCCTTTGATGCCTGATAAATACCATGAGTCTCATTTGTGTATCCAAGAATAAATGTTTTTCCGGCAGTAAGAACCGGTATGGTATATGTGTCGTGATAATCTTTTGCTTTTACCAAATACTTTGTTGGCTGTTCATATTTGGTTATTTCCCCCAATGGCAACCACTCAACTTCAACTCCATCCAGCAATTTTTCCAGATAACTCATCTCGCTCATTTCTGCACCTCGCAGCCTTCAATTTCAGCCACAATCGCATCGATATCCTTGCGTAACTGGTCAATTTTACTGACCGTGGTTTTCAGTTCTGCATTGAGTACCGTAATATCGATAACATCACGGGTATCTTCAGCCTCAACGTAGCTACTGACAGACAGGTTATAGTCATTCTTGGCAACATCTTCAGCCGCAACAGACTTCGCCAGATGGTCGGTATCGGCCTTGCTCTCAAAGACCTGCATAATCTGTTCGATATGGGCATCAGTCAGCACGTTGTTGTTGGTTTCTTTCTTAAACAATGCGCTGGCATCAATGAACTGCACGTTAGTATCGGTTTTGTGTTTCGACAGCACCAGAATATTCACGGCAATGGTGGTACCGAAGAACAGGTTCGGGGCCAGTGATATCACGGTTTCAACATAGTTGTTGTCGACCAGGTACTGTCGGATTTTCTGCTCTGCGCCGCCACGGTAAAAAATGCCGGGGAAACAGACAATCGCTGCACGACCTTTTGCAGAAAGATAGTTCAGCGCATGTAGTACAAACGCAAAGTCAGCTTTTGATTTCGGGGCCAGTACGCCAGCAGGAGCAAAACGCTCATCGTTAATCAGGGTCGGGTCATCACTGCCCACCCATTTCACGGAGTACGGCGGGTTAGACACAATCGCATCAAACGGCTTCTCGTCTTTAAATTCAGGAGCCAGTAATGTGTTCCCTAACCGGATATCAAACTTGTCGTAGTTGATGTTGTGCAGGAACATATTCATACGCGCCAGGTTAAAGGTCGTATGGTTAATCTCCTGACCAAAGAAACCGTCCTCGATAATGTGATTATCAAAGTGTTTCTTGGCCTGAAGCAGCAGAGAACCTGAACCGGCCGCAGGGTCATAGATTTTATTGACGGAGGTCTGTCCGTGCATGGCCAGCTGAGCAATCAGCTTAGAGACATGCTGCGGGGTAAAGAACTCCCCGCCGGACTTACCCGCATTGGCGGCATAATTGGATATCAGAAACTCATAGGCATCACCGAACAGGTCAATCTGATGGGCATCAAAATCCCCGAGAGCCAGCCCCTCAACCCCTTTCAGTACCGCAGCAAGCCGGATATTTTTCTCTTTAACGGTACTGCCCAGCCGGTTACTGGTTGTATCAAAATCAGCAAACAACCCCTTAATGTCGGCTTCTGACGGATAACCGGATGCAGAGCTTTCAATCGCGACAAAGATACTGTTTAAATCAGCATTCAGGTGGTCATTCGTATTGGCACGCTTCGCCACATTACAGAACAGCTGGCTTGGTGCGATAAAATACCCCTTTGTTCTGACCGCATCGTCCTTAATCTCATCACCAATATCACTGTCAGCCATTCCGGCATACTGAACACTGTCATCACCGGCTTCGATGTAACTGGTGAAGTTCTCACTGATAAAACGGTAAAACAGCGCCCCTAAGACGTATTGTTTAAAGTCCCATCCGTCAACGGCACCGCGAACCTCGTTCGCAATAGCCCATATCTGACGGTGTAATTCGGCGCGTTGTTGCAGGCTGGTCATCTGCGTTTTCCTGATTAATAGAATGTGTTGCCCACGGTTTGGTAGGTAGATTAAATCACTAATAGGATTAGTATATTACGATTATGCGGACATTGTGAGAACTATAGAGTCGACTGTTAATCATTGATGATTTTTGAGCAGGTGACTGAATTTTTGTTGGGCAATCAGGTAATTTGCGAACGCTGATCAGATAAAATGTGAAAGTGGCTCCAAATCAGATGCAATTACGCACCTCCCTGCAAAGCCCTAATCTCGCTCACCGCCACGCAACTGCCGCACGTCCCCCACGGGGGTGCGTAGTGGGCGCCGCGTGGGAATCGGCCCATGTTCGCCGGGCGCTGCCGGTATGGGAATCACCCCATGTTTGCCGGGCGCCGATTTTGAATATGCTCTCTGGATTTGCCCCTATATTTCCAGACACCTGTTATCACTTAACGCACAAAATTTTTCTATACCCAAACTGACTCCTTCAATATCATCGTAGTAAAGGCTTTCTGGATACAACTCCATTAGCTGAGATAGCGTGTCCTGCACTTCATCCAGCCGATTTACCAGATGGGATATTTGTTCGTCCAGGTCACTCGCCAGCTCGAACAATGCTGAAACCCGGCTACGTGAACCTTCGTTAATCACTGCCATTGCTATCTCATGAAGCCTGAGTAAATCAGTTCTGATTTGCGGCGGCGCTGAATACTCGCCATCATTAAAATCCCCGCGTAAATCATCAATAGCATCAACAGCTCGCAACAAAGAGGCTGTTTCAAAATTATCAGGTGAGATTTTTTCCCACTCCGCGTTAGTAATTTGCTCACCCATTTTTTGCTCCTTCCGTAAGTAAACGGCCAATTTCGAAAACAGCCGCTGACCGCCCGGATTTCACCGCCTCAACCTTCTGGCCGTCAACGAACCAGTGATTACCGTCCGTTCGGACCAGCTCAAAAAGGTAGGACATATCGTAAACGTGATCCGGTATCACGGTCCCTTCTCCGGCCAGAATGCCCGCCGTTATGGAATGGTTGCCACCGCGCACAAAGCCAATGCGCCAGGGCAACCACAAGTCAACATAGTGGTTGATTTTATCCTGCTTCCACGGCCTGCCCTTATGGGTTCCAATGTGCGAAACGTTATCGATATAGCGTGTCAGGCTCCAGGGCCACGGCAGCACCATTTCACTTGCCAGCGACAACGGATAATCAGCGCCGTCCAGTTCACCCTCTTTCATCTTCTCGTAAGATTGCACCTGGATAAGCCCTTCAAAGAAGAACTCCTGCGGGGTCATATCCGGGCGGGCATCAGTCCCTTCCTCGGCTACCGCCAGCAAGAAATCACTCTGTACTGGCCGCACGATGGCGCGAATGAGATCAGGTAGCGCCTTAACGGGTAATTTTTCGGCCACCGAAAGCAGGTGATCGAAGCGATTTTTTTCATTGCCGGCAGCGGCTTTTTCTTTCTTATTTCGGTTCCAGAACATCATAGGCCGTAGCCCTCCTTGTCATGATCATGTTGATGATTTTCGTGCTCATGCTGCGGTAGTTCCACGTCACGCGCACGTTCATATTCTTCATACGTGCTGTAGTCCTGCATGTCGCCATAGTCCGGCCCTTCGTCAGCATACCGCTCATAGTCGTGGTAGGGGTTCGCCTCCATTTCCGGTGTAGCTTCTTGCCTCTGCTCGTACCGGATAGCTGCGTTGACTTCCTCCTGCTCACGCTGGCGCAAATCCTGAGACGTGTTTTCAGTACCTGAAGTATCAGGGCCATCATGCGCGGCTTCTGTCGCGTTTTTCATGGTGTTTTCCTTCTCTTCGGTTTGATGGCCAGCATCATGGCCATAACTTTTTTCCTGTTGGCCATCGCTATGGCCATAGCTCCGGTTTACGTCTTTGTAACGTTCTTCCATCCCTAAGAATCGGTCTATTTCGCTGGCCGTGGTCTTAGGACTGTTGCGGCTGGCACTACTCAACAAACGCTTTTTGTCATCGGTGAAGATCTCGACTTCATGACGGGCGCGGGAAATCCCAACGTAAAAAACGTCTTTGGAAGTCGTCAGAGAACGGGTATCGATGTTAAAAAGTACCCGATCACAGGTAAGCCCCTGCGCTTTATGGACGGTCGTTGCATAGGCATACGAAAGATAGGCGGCCTGCTTCTGGTCCAGCTCGATTTCCCGGCCCTTCGCGTTGGTTAACGTAAAAGTGCCTTTCTCGGTAGTCCCGGTCACGGTGAAGCGGTCGCCGTTCGCCACATCCAGCGTCTTATCGTTACGCGTCACCATCACTTTATCGCCCACGGCCAGCTCGGCGGCCACGCTGGTATAAACAGATAAATTTTTATGGGTACGCGGGCTGAAGCTGATTTTCTGGCCGTCGCTCCCGGCCACGGTCAGCAGGTTCCCCGGACCTGTATCCAGCACCCGGTAAGACTCGCCCCGCTGAAGTCCGTTTTTATAGTCTTTTTCGGGGATGATAATTTGCCCTACCTGGTAGTATTTACTGTCCCGGCGTTCGGCCTGCGTGGAGTCAACGCGCTCCAGAAAATTCACCTCCACGCCTTTTCCTTGCAGCTGCAACGCCTCCCGAATCTGGCTGTTGAGGATTACCCTTGATTCGTTTGTGCCGGAAATAATCAGCGTACCTTCGCGCTGCTCCGGGGAGAATGACAGCCAGCGATTCGCTACAGCCTCCAGCCGCTTATCCTGGTCCTTCTCTGCGCTAATATTGCTGAGTCGGGCCAGCGAGCCGGATATGTGGCCCTCTGCGGCCAGCTTCACCGCCTCAAGCAACACGTCATTTTTCTGGCGCTGAATATCCTTCATGTAGCTGGTCTGCATTCCGGCGCTGATCAGCTGTTCAAATGGCTTGCCCGCCTCTACGGCTTTTGTCTGTGAGGTGTCGCCCAGGAATACCGCTCTGGCCCCGGCCTTCTCGATGGTTTCCATCAGCACCTTCATCTGTCTGGCCGGAATCACGCCCGCTTCATCGATAAAGACCACGCTTTTCTCGTCTATCTTTTTGTCCTTTGCCTTCACGAAAGCGGCAACGGTACGGGCGGGCATACCTTCATCTTCCAGGGATTTTTTCTGCGTACCGTAGGGAGCCAGTGCGGTGACGTTAAAGCCCTGCGACTCCAGAACGGCCTTCGCGCTCATGGTCATATAGCTTTTCCCGGTTCCGGCGAAGCCGTGGGCCGCAACAAAGCGATCTGTCGTGGTGCAAATATCTACGACGCTTTTCTGCTGCTCGGCCTTCAGGGTCTTGCCGACCAGCTGCGCGGTAACTTGCTCGCTTGTTAGCGCGGCGATCACCTTGCCCCGACCGCGAGCCTCGATATTCAGCACCGCTTTCTCTACCCGGATACCTTCAACGGTCGTTACCCGATGGCTGGTTTTTTTCAGGCGGCCAGACTTGATACCTTCAGCAACTAATGCCTTCGCCTGGTCGTTGTTCATCCCTTTTTTGTCGGTCAGCTGCGCCTGCCATTCCGCTTTCGTCATGGCTGGTAGCGGTGGCGCGTCTTTGCTTCTCTGGTCAGTCGTGGTGGTGTATCGCGCTTCACCTTCGATAATGGCCCCCTTTGCCACAGCGCGATAATAGGCGGCTTCAATATCCTGCTTTGATGCCTGGCCGATAGCCTTTTTATTTGCCACGGCCAGCAATCGGGACTGGTCAAAAGACGCATCGCGCTCTGAAAGGGATTTAAGCGCAAACTGAATCGCCCGGTCGGCTTTTACCTCCGGGCTGGTGAAGTTAGGGACGGTATTCATTGACGTTTGCGGGCCGTCCTTGCCTTTGCCAGCCCAGGACAGATCATTGAAGTCGATTCCCAGCTCGTTAGCCCGGTTAACCCACTCTTTATGAATATCTTCACGCGAATAGTCGTCTGTTTTTTTGTCGCGGGTCGCCATCGATACCCGGCTTTTGGTCTGTGCGTCAGCGGTTTCGCGGGTCAACCCCATAGCCGCCAGCCCTTCTTCTATCTGAGCAGAACGCCGCGAGAATCCCCGGATTTGTTCATCCGTAAAGTGCGCCATATCAAAGGTGTTATTTTTGTTGTTATAGCGCAGCTCATACCCGGCCTTTGTCAGCTCCAGCGCCAGCTCTTGCTTGTAGACATCCCCCAGGTGCATCTTGGCCCGCATCAGTTCATCGTTTTTAAGCGCCCTCCATTGACCATCCCCGCGCTGTGTCATGTTCATGACAAAGGCGTGGGTATGCAGCTCCGGGTCAAGGGCGCGTGATGTTTCATGCCGGAAGGAAGCAACAACCAGATTACCGGTATTCTGCGTAATGGTTTTCCCTGCGTGGGTCGTGCGGGCCTGAGCCAGCTTTTCCGCTTCCTGGACGGCAGCGGCAACCGCTTTTTCATGGGCGGCGATAATAGCCTTATCGCCGTGGATCAGCGCCTGCATCGATACGCCTTTAGGCGCGGAAAATGTGAGGTCGTATCCCAGCCGTTCTTTCGTCGCGTCACCGCTGGAGCGCTTCATCTGTGTAAAAGGGTCAATCTCCCCGACAAGCAGTTCTTTGAAGCGCTGGGAACTGACCTCGCCGGAAAGGCCCAGCGCTTCAGCACCCTGACCATGCCACGCGGTAAAGCTGCTGTCTTTGCTGTAGTAATCGTCTTTTGCATCAGCGTAGTAGCCTACAACTGACGCAATATCGATACGGGTGATAGTCGTAATATCAAGCATGGCGCTACCTCATGATGATGCCCGGAACCGGGTTCTTACGCGTGTATTGCACATGTTTAGTCTTGAACTTGCCGACAGGCAGATCACCAGGGAAATAGACGTATCCAGTGAGGTTTTTCAGCTCTGATATTTCCGTAGGAGTAACGGCTCTGACGGTGCGCGTTTCGATGCGTGGCCTGTTACCAATGCCCGCCTGGAATGGGTTGCCTTGTTTATGTTCCACTTCGCCCTCAATCTCGCCCAATGCGCGGGACATTTGCTCAAGGGTTTCTTTACCTAATCGACTGCTACCCATGACGATGCCGGAACGCATACTTCCCAGCAGTGTTTCCGCTATGTTGATGCCGTAGCGCTCAATCAGCTGAGAGTACGTCTGGTAGCCCGCCCATACAGACGCGCCGCTTTTGCGGCCCTTCGTCAGTAAATCCTGTAGGTTTGGCAGATATTCCAGTGATTCCAGCTCGTCGATAAAAAACAACGTGCGTTGGTCGCGCTTACCCATACCCAGCAGGCTTGAAAACATAATATCCAGCCAGCATGAGATCAGCGGATTGAGGCTCTTTTTCATCTGCTCCTGCCAGGTGATAAACAACGTGCCGGGTTTATCATCTTCCAGCCAGTCACGCAGCGAGAAATCGCCTGCGGGCATCTTCAGGTGTGGGGCTAATTTGTCACCCAGGACAAAACGGGCGCTCCCGGTGGCCCTTTCAGCGCCTTTGATAAACAGGGCTTCCGCAGGTGTACCTTTCACAAACTCTTTTAATTTTTCATTCTCAACAATGGTACACCAGTGCATGACTTCTTCCATTGTTGGGCTACGTTTAAGCGTGAGTAACTTCTTTGATACCTCACGATAAATAAGACGACCATATCTATACCATTCCTCTGCTGAACGCTCCTTACTTTCCTGAATAATAGATACAGCATAGAGATCATAGTCAAAGTCATCGCGTATCTCGTTGAACATTGACCAGCCGGGAGAACGTTTATCATAGGGGCTAAGAATCACATCACCGGGACGATAAAACGTCTCAACATATTCGCCATTTGGATCAAGAACAATACGCTTATCTGTGCCTCTTTTCAGGCTTGAATATATAGCTTCCTTGATAATCGTTGATTTACCTGTACCAGTAGCCCCGCCGATTGAAAAATGAAGAGTCTCATATTCAGTAGGCACAGGAACACCTGCAACCGTTAATTGCTTATGACCACGCTCTTTTGTTTTCTCGGCTAAAGATGAAGCTCTTACTAATTTAGTGCCACGGAGTACGCGTTTAAAACGTGGTCCTTTATACACCCGACCCTTATCGTAAATAATGAATCCTATAAAGCCACACAAACCTATAACTGCACCTGCAATAATCGCCACCCATAACGGCCACAGGTTGAACGTGTTTTTTAGCAAATAGGGGACAAGGTAGTGAGCCGTTTCGCTATTAATACCATAAACAAACTTTGCAGTAATAAACCACACAAAGGGTATCGGTCCCAGCAGCGAGCATAAAAATATAAGTCCTCTTTCTTGTTCTGTCATTATTCCTTCCTCTCTTGTTTACTTTCCCATACCTTGTATCCGTTACGTTCCAGCTCTCCCCAGGCGGATTTCATATTGGCCGGGGTCGCCATCGAACGCAGCAGGATCACCGTCTCGATTGCCAGGGATTCGTGCAGCATCATCTGACCGGGAGGCGGCAACTTAAGTTGTGACAGCTGCTTGACCAGACCTTTCAGCTCCGAGGAAAAC
This sequence comes from Salmonella sp. NW1250, assembly GCF_051812965.1. Lineage (NCBI taxonomy): Bacteria > Pseudomonadati > Pseudomonadota > Gammaproteobacteria > Enterobacterales > Enterobacteriaceae > Salmonella > Salmonella sp. NW1250. Next base: position 47,187 of record NZ_JAMNDD010000020.1, read on the forward strand.
GCGCTCATATCTGTCTCTGATACCTGGTCAAACAGAATATCGAGGCGTCGATTTACTTCGTTTATCTGTTCCGTAACCTGACTCAATCCACCTATCCGGCCACCTGATCCGGCCAACAAACAACGGCGCATATAGTCCGATCTGTTCGTTCCGGCCAGCCTGTCGATAAGCTCTTTTTCTTCGTCCGTTACCTTGCATGTGATGATCGGCATCATGTCCTCAACTGGTGATTTTTCGTGTTCAATCTGGCGGTAGTTTAACCGCATGAGGTAAGTATTAACAAAGTAATACCTGAATTTCCATATAAACCATGCTCTTATGCTGTTTTTTTAATACCTTTTTAATACACGCGATCCTAAATATTTCATTTTTTGTTTTTTTAATCAGTTAGTTAGTGCGATTCATCGCACTGCGTTAGGTGTATAGCAGGTTAAGGGCTAAAAAATAATCAGTTTGGTGGGAGCGATCTACGGAGGTTAAGGGGTATTTTGGTGAAAAAGCGTTCAATACCCCGGTATTCATGCTTGCATGAATACCCATACACCACAAATACACCACTATTACGTCAATTCATGGTTGACATTACACCACAATTACATCACTCTTACGTCATGGGATAGTTGATACGACACAAATACATCACTATTACATCAATAATACATCATTCTACATGAGGGTACTATGAAGCCCAAAAGCATCAGGGCAGCAATTCAGATGATGTTGCCGGAAGTAGAAGAAATGCTGTCGCTGGGAGTCTCCAGAGAGGAGGTTTTCAAGGCGGTATCTGAACGCTTCGGCCTGGAGAATGTGAACGTCCGAAGTTTTGATACTGCCCTGTATCGGGCCAGGCAAAACCGGGCGAAACATACCGCCCCTGATTCTGTATTGCACAATACAGAATCAGCCGGAGCCAGTGAGCAACAGAAGAAACCTGTATTGCACAATACAGAAAACCCCGCGAAGTCTGAGCAGGTGAAAAAAGATGTATTGCACAATACACAAAGTGCGACCGAGGGAGACGAAACGAAACAGTCACCGGGTATCATCGGAAAGGAATTTTTTGACGAGGCAAGAGCCGAGTTCGATCCTAATGAGTTCATCAAAAAATATTGAGGTGTGCAATGAAAGTAGCGGTTATTAATTACAGTGGCAGCGTTGGCAAAACTTTAGTTTCAACTTACCTTCTCGCCCCGCGCCTGAAAGATGCGAAATTTTTCGCGGTCGAAACCATTAACCAGTCAGCGTCTGATTTAGGGATTGAAAATGTCACCAGTTTTAAAGGTGATGATTTCTCCCGTCTGATTGAGGATGTGGTTTTTGAAGATGCAGCGATTATTGATATTGGCGCGTCAAACGTGGAACCGTTTTTAATGGCAATGTCCCGCTTCGATGGCGGCGCAAATGAATTTGATATGTATTTCATTCCAGTAACACCGGAAGATAAAGCCATCAAAGAAAGTATGAAAACGGCGCACACGTTAAGCAAGGCTGGCGTGGATAACAAAAAGATTATCTTTGTTCCAAACCGCGTTAATCCGGGTGATGATGTTGAAAATGTTTTCAGCCCGATTTTCGACTTCGTGAAGCAAACTAAAGTAGGCCGCATTAATAAAAACTCTGCGATCTATAATAGTGAGGTGTACGAATATCTTGCGCATCACAAAATTTCGTTTGAAACGCTGACCGCTGAAGATGCGGAAGAATTTAAAGCCCGCGCTAAAGCATCAGCTGACGCAGACGAACGCCGCAAAATGGCGCGTCGTTATACTTACATGAAACAGGCTATTCCGGTTAAAAGTAACCTGGATAAAACATTCTCCCTGTTAATCGGAGATTAAGCATGGATAAGCAGCCCGATAAATTAGACGTATTGATGGACTGGTTTTTGGGAGACGCGAAGGAAATTGTAGAAGCCATGAAGCAAGTGAAGGTTGAACAAGCCGACATGCTTCAGCAGCTGGGCGAACTCAAAAGCGCACTTGAATTGACGGCAGACGATTCGAGAGCGGAAATCATCGGCAGCCTGAGAGACATACAGGCAGCGATGAAGGAGGAAAACAAAGCGCGGTCAGACTTTCTGACGCGCTGGCAATCACTCCAGCACAACAACGCCAGCACCATCGTTAACCGCGTCGTGATCATGACGGCTGTTTGTTCCATCGTCGGCGCGGCCATTGGCGCGGCGCTGACCTTACTGATCCTGAAGTAACCACAAGGCCGGACTCCCGGCCTTTTCTCTTTTCTCAATCGTGACAGTTACGGTGATAAATATGGACAAAACAGAACGCGAGAGGATGTTAGCCAGACGGCGGCAAGCCCGCCGCCGCGAACGGTTACGCGCCGAAGGCGTTAGCGTGACAGTCACGCTAACGCACGATGAAGCCGCGCAACTGGAAGAACTACGGCAGGTACGCCGGATGGGTAAACAACCCTATTCACCAAATGAGTTTTTCCAGCTGCTGCTGATCCGCAACTGGCAACAGTGGGAGAAAGAAAAAGCCGCGCTGGGTACATGCCAGCACTGCGGAAAATCAAAAGCCGGTGGCGGCTGCGGCGGGGAGTTTCAAAAGGAAACATACCAATGCTGGCTGGCGCAGGACGCAAACGCGCTTAACCTTTAGTGTATTGTGCAATACAGAAAAGCCCGGTATTAACCGGGCTTTGTCGTTGTAGGGAGGCTTATTTTTTTTCCTGCTGCAACAGGTGATCAATCTTTGCTGCAAGCGCATATGTTGACGGGAACGCGCCTTTTGTTCGCTGGTTCGGCAATTGATTGAAGGCCATCAGGCAGGCTTCGAGAAGGTAGGTTTTCTGGCTCTCCAGCTCTGCTTTCAGCTGGGACGGTGTTGTGACTTTTGTCATTAGGCTAACTCCTGATAAGTGCCGCTTTGGGCTGTATTGCCCGGCTTTCACCGGGCGGGTTATTTATCTTGTTTTCCGGTAGTGAGCGATGGCGCTATCCACTTCCGCAACGTGGGCCGTTATGCGCTTCACAAACTCGGCTTTGCGGGTAACGCTTCCCAGCGTCAGCGCGTTGAATACATCTGGGTAGTAATACGCTACCCGCGCTTTTTCAACCTTCAACGACTCCGAGCCATATTTAATGCGCCCCGCGCTCTGGCTAAGGGCATGAGTTAAATCGTATGCGGCGCTGAATTGTGCATCATTGGTGATTTTCATGGTGGTTTCCTCGTAGCTCAATTCAGGCCGGGATATGGTAATAGGCCAGTTCGCGGTGCAGGTCGTTTTCAAAACCTGCCTCATAGTCCCACGCCCGCCAGATAAGACGACCATCAACAATCTGGCGAATCTCGATCTGCTCACTATCGTAGCGGTCTGTATTGGCTACTTCGACGGTTACTGTAGGGGTGTTGTATTCGCGGATAATTGCAGCGATATGTTGTTTCATTTGAGACTCCGAAGGTGCCGCTTTGGGCTGTGTTACCGGGCGGCGGTATTGCCTCCCGATGAATATAAGTATCGCCTTTTTTGGCCTCAAAGTCAATATTAGTAAATACATTTATTACATATATTTCATGCGACTACAGCAGTTAAAAAGATGCGCGAAGCGCATGGGAGGCGCTACGCGCCGGAAGCCCCGCAGCGCAAAGCGCGAGGACTCAAAAAGCATTACGGCTTTAGCCGTAATAATCCCCCTTCCTGCTAAGCCATCCCTTCCACCGCTCCCAACACCACGCCACGGCCAGACATAAGCCCTGTCCCGGTGAGCGGGCTGGGCGGCGCTCTGCGACGCTCAGGGCGTGATTTCCGGGTCCGTGGTGGGTCAGCGTAGCTGACGCGCCCGGATGGGCTGTAAGCGGGCTTACAGCGCCGCTGGTGACGTGGGCCGATACGATCAAATTTGCTGAACGACACTCGTAGCCGGCAGCAGCTGAGAAGCAGCTGCAGCTGGCGGGCGCCCATTTCGGGATTTACGTTATTTCAGTGAGTTAGCTACAGGCAGGGGGAAAATCAGGTATTCAGTTTTTTTGATGCCTTATAGCCCCGTTGCGGGGCGGTTGGCGCGGCGCGGCCTGTGGCCGCTGCAAGCGCCGGGCTTAACGAGCTGATACCCGTTGAGCTGCACAATCCATGTTTATCACAAGCGTCAGCGATGGAAGCCCGAAGGGGCGAGACAGCAAGGCTGGCTCGATGCGCAGCACGACGTAGCGGCCCGGAGGGAGACGCCCTATTTAGCGTTCGCCACCCATTTGTACAGACACCCAACCGACAGATTCAGATCGGCGGCAATATCCTTAACTTTCTCACCAGTCACCTTTCTGGCCGTCATTCTCTGCACGGCTTCATCCCTGAGCGTATCAGGAACGACCTTCACCACCGGAGAATGCTTCCATATCTGATGCACCCGCGCGACGTTCGCCGCCGCCACTTTATGCAACCTGGTGCTGGTCGCTCGTTCAGGAGCATTCTTCCGGCCTTCGGCCATGAGCGCGAGCTGGTCAGCGGGGCGAATTTCGCCCCGCCGGATACGGCGCAAAACATTTTCCCGACACTGGCGGGAATGCCCGGCACTGGCAAGCGGCGTGTGTAGTGGTATGCCCCAGCGTTCCCGGTACTGTCTGGCGCTCATCTGGTGGGCTTTACTCAAATGAGGAGCCAGGAAAGAAAACTCCTTCCCGCACTCCAGGCACTTAATTTTTTCCGGTGCGTCGTCATGGTCTACCATCGTCCGGCCTCCTTTTCGTTATGCAGGGCGGCGAATAGCCGCCCTGCAATTTAATTAACAATCCTCCCGCTGTGTCCAGCGGTTATCCGTCAAAGCCTGCTGCGCGGTGCTGCTATCCGGGAAGTATTCAGCGGATTCCCTTGATACCGGGTAGCCCTCATTGGTGGCCGTACCGATGTAAAAACCGCGCTGGCTTTTCAGGATCTGCAACTCCAGATCAAAACCCTGTTGCTGTGCGAGTATTCCAAATTTCATGATTTTCTCCTTGCTGGCGGGGGCTTCCCCCCGCCTGTGTGTTAGCGAGATTTACGGGAAAGATAAAGCGGCAGGAAACAGTCCAGCGCGTACAGGAACGAGACTACCGACGCAGAACCATACAGCAGCGCCAACGGCACGTTATCGGCATAGCTGAAAACGCCCGTTGATGCGGCCAGACCCAGCACGGTAGTACACGCGCCGCCCAGCTGGACTTGCTCGCGGTAGCCCTGGCGAACCATAAACCACGGAAGGGCCAGCGCGGCTGCGGCGAGAATAAACGCGATTGGGATGATGATCAGATAGTTCATAGATAACTCCTTAGATGCCACTTTGGGCTGTGTTACCGGGCGGCGGTATTGCCTCCCGATGAAATAAGTATCGCCTTTTTCGGCCTTAAAGTCAATATTAGTAAATACAATTATTACATATATTTCATTAAGTTCTACCAACAAAAAAGCGCCCCGAAGGGCGCTAATTTCAGCGCTTGGATTTATCCACCTTCAGTGCGTTTGTACGGATTTCGGAGGCCAACCCGTAGGTAAAGCAGTCATGCCCGCGCCCGCTTAACGTACCGCTTTTGTAGGCTTCCAGCGTCACATCTGCGGGGATAGTGGTTTCGCCGTATTTCTGGCGAAGCAGATCGATAGACTCCGCGATCAGTTCGTCGCTCACATCACGCGAGCAAAACAGGTATTGTACGCCGCCATAAACGCGGTTAAACGCGCTGTGGTTGTACTCGTAAATATCCTCCATACCGTTAAAGCTACCTTCCTGAAACTTGTCCACAATCGCCTCTACAGCCTCACGAGTGGGGCCATCCGTCCAGGAAACGTTAATGCAGGTGTAATCACGTTTGCGAACGGAAAACTTCACGCCCGGAAAATGCTTTTTCAGCAGGATGCGGATATTTTTTGCGGCAAGGTTGGTGGTGTTGCTTTCCGCGTCGGTGGTCAGCAGTCCGGCGTTATCCGGGTTATTGCTTTCCTGCTCGTTCGCAGCAATGCGGGCGGCTTCTTGTGCCTGGTGTCTTGCTTCGCGCTGGTCGGTAACGTTCTGCACAACCTGACGGCGGGCGCGGAGTTCATCGAGTGAAAGGGTCTTGTCGATCACCCGGTAAAAGCGCAGGGAGGTTTCCAGCAGCGGGGCGCTGGTCGGGGCATTCAGGCCGAGGATGGTATAGCTGATTTTGCCGTCAGCCAGATTAACCGTGCTTACTACATACTCGTTGTTAAAAGAGGTGAGGCACTGGCCGACAGTTAAAGTAGTCATAATATTACTCCTGAAAATCGCCGCTTTGGGCTGTGTTACCGGGCGGCGGTATTGCCTCCCGATGAATATAAGTATCGCCTTTTTTGGCCTCAAAGTCAATATTAGTAAATACATTTATTACATATATTTCATGCGACTACAGCAGTTAAAAAGATGCGCGAAGCGCATGGGAGGCGCTACGCGCCGGAAGCCCCGCAGCGCAAAGCGCGAGGACTCAAAAAGCATTACGGCTTTAGCCGTAATAATCCCCCTTCCTGCTAAGCCATCCCTTCCACCGCTCCCAACACCACGCCACGGCCAGACATAAGCCCTGTCCCGGTGAGCGGGCTGGGCGGCGCTCTGCGACGCTCAGGGCGTGATTTCCGGGTCCGTGGTGGGTCAGCG
>NZ_JAMNDD010000021.1:0-40872 GCF_051812965.1 Salmonella sp. NW1250
TGCTCATCAGCCCCAGCGCATTCCAGGTATACCTGTCCTGCTGTTTCCCCGGTGAGTTCACCGTCTCCGGCAACCCAAGTCGGTTGTAGCTGATGCGTACCACCTTCCCTTCCGCGTCCGTCACCCGCGTCAGGTTGCCGTCCTCATCGTGGTCATATCCTGTGCTGCGCCCTGAACAGTCGGTGTACCGCGTCATCTGCCCCCGGCTGTCGAACGCCGTCTCCACCGTGCCACCCGCCGCATCCGTCCGGCTGCACATCTGCCCCTGTTCATCGTAAGCGTATTGCGTCACCCGCCCTTCCGGGTCCGTCTCCTGCACTGGCTGGCCGTGGGCGTTGTACTGCGTTTTCCAGACAGCGTCATCGTCCAGCGCCGTGCGCGTGATTTCGTCGAACTCACCGTTCCACTGCGTCTGCGTCACCCGGCCTTCCGGATCTGTCGTCTTCACCACCCGGTTCTGGATGTCATATTCATACGCCACCGTGCGACCGCCGGGCAGCTCAATGTTGACAGGGAAGTGGTCTTCGTTGTACGTGAAGCGGTACATTCCACCGCCCGGCGTCCGGTGCGCGGTGATATACGTCTCCCTGTCGTACCACCACTGCCATGACTCCCCCTGCCTGCCGGTGACGGTGGTGGTGCCTGCGGCAAAATCATAGTCAAAGCGGTAATGTTCACCGTCACTGGTGTCGTGCTCCGTCACGCGCGGCGCGCCGTCGAGTTCCTGCCAGCGGTAGCGGCAGGTGAACCCCGCCGCATTGCTGTGCGCCGTCATCAGCCCGTTTTCATAAGCAAACTGCCGCACCTGCGTTCCCGCCCGGTTCACCACGCCGGTCAGTTGACCGTTATCGTCATACCGGTACTCCACCAGATTGCCACGGGTGCCGCCCTGCACCAGTTCAATTCGCGACAGCCGCTCCCCTGCCGGGGTCTGTGTGCGGTGCAGTAACAGGTGATGCCCGCTGCTGGAGGCTATCCGTACCAGTCTGCCTCCTTCGTGCCCGAAGACAATGCGCTGGCGGTGCGGCGTCTCCATAAACAGCAGGTATGCCATGCCGTCACTGTCAAAATCACCAAATACGTAATAGCTGCGATCGGTGTAATGCAGCACGTAACGCCCGTCATGCAGGCGGCTGAGGTATAACTGTTCTTCCGGGTCAAATATCTGGTGGCCGGGCGTCAGCATCGTTTTCGGGTAACGCAGTTCCCGCCCCTGTACGCCGGTCAGCGTGATGTGTTCATCGTCCTCGCGCAGGCTGGTTTCCCAGTTCAGCCGCCAGCCCCGTCCCAACAGTCCCACGGTTTCCAGGTGGCTGGCGTAAAAACGCGAGCAGGTGACCGGCAGGCGACCGGGCAGGGTGAAGTCCGTTTCCGGCAGCAGGATTTTCTGCCCGGTGGTCACATCCACCGGATTGCTGAACAGCCCGCTGATAGCCTCACCCACGGCCATCCCGACAAGCTCCCCGCCGATAAACTTAGCGGCACATTTAGTGCCAAATTTCGTCCCCAGCTTTGCCGCCTGCCGCCACGCCCCGGCCAGCCCGCCGAGCAGACTCGCCACGACAAACAATACATCCACCACCTTGCGCAGCCAGTCCGGAATTTCAGAACTGATTTCCAGTACCGTCTGTGTGCCGCCGCCGAGAAACACATTCGGCGAACCGTCTTCAATCACCGCGTCGCATTCGGTGTGGTCATCCTTACGGGCGGCGGGCTGGCTGTTGATGTAGATATTTTCCGACCCCTGGGCGATGCGTTTTTCTGCGATATGGTTATCGCATTTCACCGTACTCAGTACCGCGCGCGCCGCCGGGCGACTGTTGGTGCTGACATTCTCCGAACCGGTGAGGATTTTTCCTGCCGTGTGGTGGTTGGAGCGCCCGATGGCCTCGCCCAGTTGCAATACCCCGGAGGCTATTTGATCGGCCATAAAACCCAGAATCAGCCCGGCAAGAAAACCGCAGCTAAAGAAGGCAAAGGCGGCAAGCGCGATAATGGCGATGCCGATGATAGCGCCGATAAGAAACCCGGCGAGCGCACTGGTGTGGTAGATAGGGTCATCCACACGGGCTGCTTCATACATGGTCACACCTCCGTGTGATTATTCGTTTTTATCCGGCTGAAAGCCTGCCAGCCAGGTGTTCCAGAGCAGGTCTGCTTTATCATCAAAAGGACGGGGACTGGTCAGGGTGAAGACCAGTACCTTGCCAGGGGTTGCAATAAACCCGGCCTGACGCTGGTACACTTCCGTTTTCCCGGATTTATGGGTGGCGGCAATTTGTTCCCCCATCAGGGCATCATTGCCCGTTCCTGCCTGTGCAGGCGCTCGCGACAATACCCGGTGCTGACCGAGATTTTTTTTCATCAGTGCAATCTGGCGGTCAATATAGGCGGGCAGGTCTTCATCAGGTTTTAGCGTATCGCGGGAAATATTCAGGCTGGGCGATGTTCGTTCATTGCCCTCCAGGATAAAAATATTGACGCTGCGATCCGTAAATGTTTCAGGCAGGACAAAACACCCTTCCTGTATGCGGTATGGTCGATCCATGAGAACTCCAGGTTTAATTCAGATCACTCAGAGGTGGGAAGGGGGGCAATATCATCGGCGGTTACGGCTGTGCCGCCATCCGGGTTCATATCAATACCTTTACCAATCAGTTGCATGACATCGCTGGTATGTAACATCAGTTGCTTGCCACAAAACTCAATGGAGCCGTCCTTATGTAAAACAAGCGCCGCATTGCCGCAGCGAAGCGTGAATTGATCGCCAACATCTAAACGATAAGTGGTGCCGATATTGATCGTCTGCGCCAGTTTTACGGAAAGGCCGTCATTCTTCGTTACCGTGGTGTTTCTGTCCTCACCAATACTGTTGGTTTCATTTTTAATAATGGTTTTAGTGCGATCCACCATAACCGTATGCGTTTCATTATTCTTCACCGTGGTGTTGAGATCTTTTTCCGCGTGGAACTTCACTTCCTCCGCGCCCGTTTTGTCGTCAAAACGCAGCATGTTGCCGTTCGTTGGCCCGCCATACAGCGAGTGGCTGAAGATCCCGCTCTGCGACGCCATTCCCGGCAGTCCCCACGGCGGCATGGTGTCCTGGTTGTAGGTGCGCCCCACGATGATCGGCAGATCCGGATCGCCGTTTTTGAAATCCACCAGCACTTCCTGGCCGATACGCGGGATCTGGATCATCCCGAAGCCTTTGCCCGCCCACGGGTAGCTGACGCGTATCCAGCAGGAGCTGTTTTCATCCATTTTGCCGTAGCGATCCCAGCCAAACTGCACCTTTACCCGCCCGTACTGATCCGTCCAGATTTCCTGGCCCGACGGGCCGGTGACGATGGCGCTCTGCGGCCCTTTGGTGTGGGGTTTGCTCACCGTCCGCTGCGGGCGGAACACCTCACGGGTCGGGTGCAGTTCAAAACGGGTGGAAAAGGTAAAGTGCTGGTCCTGCCCGCTGTGCTGCGCATTGTCCTGCACAAACAGCAAGGTCTGCATCAGCAGGTATTCCTGATTGACTTCGGCAGTGGGATAGTTTTCCAGCGTGAAGGTATAACCGGTCATGAGTGTGCGGATATTCCCTCCCCCCAGCACCCGACTGCCGGGGCTGCGCTGCGCTTCCATACGAATGCGCGTCAGCATCTCGCCTTCACTCTTGTCGAAGTAGTCTCCCGGCCACTCATAATGCTCGTAGGTGGCATGACCGGTTTCACGCGGGTTTGCCACGGTGTTTGCCAGCAATGAACGTGGCTTCGTAAAATCGAAATCATCCAGCACCCACTGGCCAGTCCGCAGACTCTCGTTTGCCGTGATAGTGTGGATAAACTCCTTGTCCAGCTTCAGCCCTTCCTGGTGCCACTCGACCAACGGCGAGTCCGGACATGCTTTGTGGGCGCTGATGGCATCCGCCAGCACCAGCGTGTGGCTGTCCTCGCTGTGCTCAAACCACCAGTAGATACCCCACTCCTGCATCAGTCGCTGAAGAAAATCAAAATCAGTTTCACCGTACTGCACCTGCCAGGTGCGTAACGGGTAGCTTTCCACCAGCCGCTTTTCCACCGGGTAGGGGTATTCCGCCAGCACTTCATCCAGAATATCCACCACGGTTTTATTCTGGAATGCTTTGTAGTCGCTGGTATGGGTCAGCAGTTTTACCCACGGCTCCATACGCAGCTCATAGGTAACCGAACGCCCTTCATGGCCCACCACCCGCGCCGCCGTGACCAGCCCGCTGATATGTCGTTTACCGCCACCATCCAGTTCGATGTTGACGCACAGATCTTTGCCCACCATCGGTTTGAGCGGCAGGTTGGCCGCCGGGGAGACATAGCCCAGATTCAGGGTGTCGGGCGTTTTTAGCTGTACCACATAACTGAACAGTTCACTTAATGTTTCGCCGCCGTCCAGGCTGGCGAACAGTAATGCGCCCGGCGGTACGGCGCTGCCGCTGACCGTCACATTATGCGCCCCCGGCCCGCCTGCAACAGCAGAGACGATGGCCGATACCGCATCCTGCGCCATACCTGCGGCGGCGGCAGCCTGCGCCGCTGCTACCGCGGCTTTCACCAGTCCTGATGGCTCCGGCAATGCGCCAAACAGCGATCCCGCAGCCTGTTCCACGGCGGCTTCCGCCGCATCTGCCACGCTTCCGGCGACTGAATCTGCGGTGACACCGCCACTTTCTCCGGTTATCGGCGGCGTGGTTGTCGTCAGCCCTCCCATACCGGATTTATTATTTGTGGATACAAAACTCATGGTAGTGACTCCTTTAATACCGGATTAAAATAAATAGACTCACCGTCAGGAAACAGTGCCCCGCACTTTATAATGCAACCAGCCTGTTATATTTAAATATTTACCAGAAGAACAGGGTATATTGCTGACAAGAGCCATGAAAATAAAAACACAAAAATTAGCACATAACATAAATACTGAATTACATAAATAAGGAAATGAATATAACAATATTATGATTTTATTTTTATTACGCTTACCAGATTCACATTGCATTTTATAGAAATTTGATTAATAACCAGCACACCGCCAGTCATATACTTTATCATCGTGCTCATTACTTATCTGGCCACCATTGTAATGATTGTCAACCACAGCACGTCCAGACACGATAATTTCAGCCGGTTTTAACGGTATTATTGTTTTGTTCCACCATTCGTTTGCTGACCAGAAACATACTTAACATTAACCGTAAATGTCTTTTCACCATTTTCTTTTTCCGTCTCCTGTTTCAGAATACGGAAAAACACCGGTTCCACTTCAATACAACCATGACTGTAACCTTTGGTGGAATCATGGATATAAAAACCACCCCGCTTGCCCCCACAGGCTTTTCGGGTCTTCTCATCCGCTGATTCCAGCCGGATACGGTTATATCCCCAGTTAGCCCAGTACATCTCACATGTTCCGGCAGCCTGGCCTCGCGGAATGGTACTCCAGCCCCATGATGGTCCCAGATCACAATCCGCAGCATTTCTTATCGGTGCCTCCCCCTGAAACTGAATAAACAATTTATAATTCCCTTCCGGTATCGCCGCATCCGGCACACACTGTTTATCTGGCCACTGTAAATCCGGTAACCCCGTGGTCGCCTTAAATATCCCGATACCAGGCCATGTCAGCTTTTGCCCGTCAAAAGTCAGTCTTACCGCCATCATCTTCTCCCTGACTATTCTGTGTATTACAGCGGTGGTGTACAACGTATCATTAGCGCCAGCTTCTGATCCCGTACAGACTGGTTATCCACCGATAATACAAAGCTGAAAGGATAACGTCCCTGCATCTTCGCCAGTGAGATATTCCCCTCCTGAAGGGAATATGCACTTCCGCGTCCGTAACCCTCAACATCCTGCGCCAGTAAGCTGGTATAGTTGATTAATGTTGAGAAACAGCCACATTCACCGGTACTTTTTTTCAGTGTGACCGTTGTTTTCAGAATGGTAAGGTTATCCATTTCCTGACGATGAACGGGATGGATATCCACACACTCCGCCAGCGGGTTATCAATGTTTACATCTGTTCCGCCCCAGGCAAATACGGGCAGGAACATTCCTGCACAGGCAGACATAAACAGAACCTCTACAGCGTACTTTTTCACAGCATCTGACCTCTATTTTTTTCATCCACCAGTCGCAGCGCATCCACATACCGCCCTTCACTGTTCTGCTGCCAGAACCAGCCTTGCCCTGGCAGGTAACGTATGCCCGGTAGATCCAACTATCCCGCTATTCATCTGTACAGCCCAGCCCCCGGCGCTGTACCACTTCACTGGCAAATGTCGCGCCAGTTTTTTTCATTATTTCTTGTTGTATTTTTTGCAACTGCGGAAATATAACTCTCTCACATTTATTTATTTCCCATATATCACCAGTTTGAGAACTTACTGAAAACAGTCCCCAATAATCGATTGCTCCGGCAGTCGGTGTATCATAGCCAAGGCTAAAATCATAATATCCCGGATGGGGAGGATTTCCGTGTTTATCCTGCAAATCACCGTCAACAAAAACGCCATCCAGCGATAAATCATATTTTTGATATTTAAGTGCAATAATGAGTAGTTTTTCTGCCTGTGCTTTCGTCATTCCACCGCGATTTATATCTGACAAATTAAATTCAGATACAACCGCTTGGGCATAACAGAACTCAGATATAAAGAGAAAAAAAACAAGCATTATTTTACGGGGCATGCTATTCTCCGACCGACCATAATAATTATTCCAGCAGTTATCCTGGCGTAATTATCCGTACCACCAGTAATATGAGATCCTGAATTAAACCCAGCTGCTACCAGAGCTTCAGAGAAGGCCAGAGCATCTTTTTTCCCCCGAACAGCGTCACCATACTTGACAGCAAAAGATCGCGCACAAACTGAAAACGAAGAAAAAATAGCCACCCAAGTTTTGTTACTATCCTTTGGATGAACCCGACCTGACTGAAATGATGCAGGAGCCTGGAGAGAAAAGTAATTATTATATTCCCTGGCAATACGACCTGTACCATATTGACTTTCGGCAGCAGCAAGACCCAGTATATTCTCTACCGGTACGTCAAGCTCTTTTGCAATTATCTCACAAACCTTCATGTGCTCCTGGACAAATCTTACCGCGCCCACGTTATTACACGCTTTATCATAAGCACCCATTTCTTCATTCCTTAGCAGGTGTTTTTAAAACCACCATGTTCATTATTTCTCCACCAGTCGCAGCGCATCCACATACCGCCCTTCACTGTTCTGCTGCCAGAACCAGCCTTGCCCCGGTGTTGCCTGCCCCAGCGTCTTACCCGGCCAGCCCGGCCACGGCAGATAACGCACGCCCGGCAGTTCTACTACCGGTGCTTCATCCGGCAGCCCGGTCAGTTCCCGGCTGCGCTGCGATGTTCGTCGTAACCCGCGCAGCCACTGCGCCCACCACGGCCCCGGCTGCCACATCGCCCATAGCTGGTCCACCTGCTCCGTCAGCCGCCCGCGCCGCATCGTGTCCGGCGTGATATGCTGCGCCGCCAGCCTCGCCAGCCAGTACAGCCAGCCCTGCGTCTCCTGCAAACTCTCGTCCAGCCACTCCCGACCGCAGCGCTGGTAAATCACCAGCGGCCACGGGCGTCCCACGCTATCCCGTGACGCCATCAGCACTCCGGTCAGCCAGTCAGTCGTCCCACCCATCGGCAAAAATCCCGGCGACATCACAAAGCTCCACGGCAGCGGATGGTGTTCCGGCGCGGGCATATCATGTTCGCCACGCGGCGACAGGTGCATCCAGCCGTCACGCTCTTCATCGGTCGTCTGGCCTTCCGGCAACACGATATGCCGCCCGCTGCCCACCCATGTCTGGCGGTTCAGCCAGTCCTGCCATATTCGTCCCTCTTCAGCGCCCACTCGCCAGCGCACATAGTCGCGCTGGTCCGGCAGCCTGCCGAACATCGCCGGGGCTGATACCACTGCTGGCCGGCGCATTACAGCGCCCTCGCCGGGCAACTGAAGTTCTGCAACAGCTCCCGGCTGACCGGGTTAAAATCCCGCCCGGCGGTGATTTCCAGCACCACCCGGCGACCGTCAAAATCATATTCCACCAGTTGACGCCCCCGCACCGCCGTTTCCTGTACCATTCCGGCGTCCAGCAGATGAAACAGCGCCCACGGCCCGCCGGTCAGTAGCGTTGAGGTGTCCTGGCGAATACGCGGGCTGGCGGTGATTTCCGCCATCGAGCCGTTGCGCGGTCCCGGCCACGTCACTTTCAGGGGCCGGTCCGGACCATGGGCGTAGCGCAGCACCTGACCGTCGATATCAATCACCAGTTCCGTGATGGCCGGGTCCATATCCACCACGCTAATCTGCATCGACCAAGAAAATTTTTTCCCGCCCTCGCTGTTAAAAAACACGCTGCGGATCTGCTTCGCCTGCTGAAACGGCGTTAAATCCGGCCCCTGCAATGTCATGTTGCCTTCGGTCGGTTTGTAGCGCCACGGGTCGCTGGCGGTGTCCGCCAGCGGAGCCAGTTGTTTGCTCCAGAAAGCATCCAGTACGCCGCCGCTGGCGAAAATGCGGTTAAAGTCCTCGGCGCTGACCTCCTGCGGACTGTCGGCGAACGGATAGCGCCCGTCGATGGCGTCACGGCAGTCGTCGCCCATCATCGCCTCCATCTGGGTGTTCAGCACGTCGCCGGTCCCGGCGTTGATTTTGCGCGTTCCCTGCTTCGTCAGATCCAGCAGGATGTTTTTCAGCGGCGCAGGCAGTTTCGCCGCCTCCAGTTGCAACTTGTCTGCGGCAGTAATGCGCGCTGGCAACGTCCCCGCCGCCAGCGCGCTATCAGCAATGGTCAGTTGGGTGTAATACTCGTTGAGCATGGTCAGCAGCGAAGCGATCTGCATCGTCCCACCGCCGCTCTGTCCGCCGTCCGTCCGCCCGGCAATGACCTCGCGCAGCGCGGCGAAACGGTCATCCACCAGCGTTTTTTCCAGCCGTTCTTCCGGGTGAATATCCTGGAACAGTTTTGCCGTCTGTACCACTTTCCCCGCGTTACCGGATGCGCGCTGCGCCAGTTGTTTCTGTCTGGCCTGCGGGTCCGGCGGCGGCACCAGCGTGGTCTGCTCCACCACCGCTTTTCCCAGCCGCATCAGCGGTGAGTCCGGCGACGCCAGGGTGCGCAGCACCTGTAAATCATAGGCCAGGCCGGAACTGCCCTCTTCCCCGGCACTGTTGATACTATGGATACTGTCCAGAAAATCCTGCCAGCGGCGGGCATATTCCGTCAGGTACAAACGGCGGACTTCGCGGGCGACAGACTGCTCCTGCCCCGGTATCTGGCTGCGCAGGCTGTCAGTCAGCTTTTTTGGCGTACTCTCCCGGCCCATCACCCAGCCATCGTTCGCCGTCGCCGCCGCCACAAATTCCGGTAATCGTTTGTCGAACAGCTCCCGGTAACCTTCACGGGTAAAAATACCCGGCACGCCCCGATCCAGCGGCGCGCCGTTGCTACGCACAAACACCGTTCCCGCATCCGCGCCCACAGCGCGTACCAGCGTGAACTCCTGCGGCGCTTCGCTCTCCATTGCCGCCAGCGCCCGCGCATAGATACGCTCGGTACTGGTGTGACCGTCGAGGAATGCCCGCGCCTGGCGGATCAGTGCCTCATTTTTCTCATACGGTGAATGCACCACCCGGCTGCCGTCAAACAGCGCTTCGATATGCGTCAGCACGGCGGCGCGCCCGCCGAACCCGGCCACGCTGTCGCTGTTCCCCAGATCGTTAATCACCCACGACTGGATCTCCGCCGCGTTGTATTTATCTTCGTGATCTTTATCCAGATTCAGTAGCAGATAGATGCGCAGGGCATCGTAGGCCGCTTTACTGTCCTGACGGGCAATGGCGTCCGCCAGCACATACTCCATCCGTTTCACCAGCGGCGGCAGCAGCAGTTGATCCAGCAGGCGGTTGTACAGCGACGCCACGCTGTCGGTTACCGGCGGTACGCTGTACAGGCCGTAGCGCCAGGTCAGCGGCGGCGCGTCCGGGTCCAGTTCCGGCCAGGCGGACAGTTCCCTTGCGCTATCCAGCAGTGCCGGGACGGGAGCCATCGCCGGTTTACCGGTGTAGGCTTTCACTTCACCGTCCAGCCGGGTCGCGCGGGCGCTGATTTCATTCATATAGTCGCCGTTGGTCTGCTGGCTGGTCTGCATCCCCTGCCACAACAGGAATGCCAGCACCAGTACCAGCAGGTGCCCGCCGAGGCGCAGCAGGCGGTAACGCCAGGCCCACTGGAGGTTTGGCTCCACCAGGTGCGCTTCACGGAAAATAAACTGTGTTAGCAGATCATGCAGAAAGTAGCTGCGGTTGCCGTCCGGCAGAGCGTGTGGGAGAGAGGCGGAGGATTCGCCACGGGCGGTTTTTATCGCCCGGACAAAGCGCTGCCAGATACTCAACTGGTCGGCCACGGCGTCGGCCTGCGCCTGCGCGGCGCTGGTGAAAAACACCCCGCGCAGCGTGTTATTCAGTTGCGTGGCATCGAATTTTGAATCGAGGAAGATCTGTTCAATAGCCTCCAGCAACGGCTCGCCGAGGGCGGCGAACTCACGCGGGAAGGTATACAGCCGCTGGCGGCTTTTAAGGTCGTACTCTTCCTGTAACCGGGTATCCAGTCCCTGATCCAGCCGCAGCGTCAGGCGCGCCAGCTCCTGCGCGCAGGCGGCATGCAGCGCCTGCGGGTCGCCCGTTTTTCGCCTGCGGCTGTACGGCAACGTAAAGCCCCAGATTTGTGCGCGAAGATGGCTGGTCAGCGTGCGAAAATACTCGCTGAACCCCGGCAACAAATCCATTTTGGTGACCACCAGATAGACCGGAAAGCGAATCCCCAGGGTCTCGCGCAGTTCTGCCAGTCGCGCCCGCAGAGCGGCGCAGGCCGCCAGGCGTTCCGCCGGTGACTGTGCGGTTAAATCCGCCACGTTTAGCGTCAGGATCACGCCGTTAAGCGGCGCGCCGGGGCGATGTTTACGCAGCAGACCGAGAAAGCCCTGCCACTCTCCGGCGTTACGCTGCGCGGCGCTCGCTTCGCCGCCGTCATCGTGGCGGGCGTAGCGTCCGGCGGTATCAATCAACACCGCTTCGTTGGTAAACCACCAGTCGCAGTGTAGCGTGCCGCCACCCGGCACTGTCAGGATACGCGAGGTCTGCTCCATTTGCTCCGCCAGCGGGAACTGCAATCCGGTGTTCAGCAGGGCCGTGGTTTTGCCGTCGCCGGGACTGCCGACCACCATGAACCACGGCAGCTCATACAGAAAGCGTTTTCCCTCGAAGATTTTACGCCAGCCAGGCATATCCACCCGCAACTGCCGCAGCTGCCGGATGGCCTGCGTGACAATATGGTTGACGGTGCGCAGGTCGGCTTTGATCTCGCCTGCCACCGGTACCTCTTCCCCGCGCGGATGCAGGAAGCGACGCAGCAGTTGTTCATCCATACGCAGCGCACGCCACAGCCGGTACAGGCCGTACAGCGCGTACATCAGCAGGATGAAACCAATTAATGTCAGGCGGACCCACAGCGGCGCAAACGGATGGACATCGCCCAGGGCCAGCAGCGGTGTGACGAAGCCAATCGCCAGGCACAGGACACTGATGCCGATGATACTCATCGACCAGTTGACCAGCCACAGTACCAGCAGCATCAGCAACAGGGCAATGGTCACTACCCGGCTACCCACGGAGGCCAGCGGGCGCAGGGTATCAAATGACACCAGCGGCCCGACAAACCAGACCAGCAGCGCCAGAACCAGAACGCCCACAACTGCCAGCGCGCGCCGGGAAAAAAGCAGACTAAGAAATTTTTGCATTATATTTCGACTCGCCACCCAATAATCAATATTTTAAAATTCCCTGAATAAAGTAATATAACCATTAAATCTTACAGAACACTCATCAGCATTCATGAAGCTGGATGCAATGAAAATATCTTTTTCTTTATCTTTGTTAATATAGGTATATTTTGCCACGATAGATTTAACCTGATTTTCATAGTAACTATCGAAATAGGATTTTTTATCTAATATTGCCACTTTATTTTTGGCCTTATCTTTTTCATAATCCATCCTGGCCAGAGATTCTGCATAGACCTTAGATACAGGCGAGATATCAAGAATCTCTACCTTTGTTTTATCCTTTATAATAGTAGCGACATCTATATTCAGGTCATTTTTTATGGCATCAAATAATGATGACTCCATTGATGCTCCAACCGTAGCACACCCATAATCGTGCGCATAAGAAATGGCAGGAATACCCACCAACAGACAGACCATTATCTTAAACATATCAATCCCTTACTACCAAGACTTTACCACCAAGACTTTATCTGAACTGGCAGCGATAACATTATCACAGGGTATACCTGTCACATTTCAGGCTACATGTGCGCTGGCTTTACTCTCTTACCCCAGTCACGAACCAATGTATGCTCCCGGGGATTTATTTCCTTGCCGCCTTGATGCAACTTGAATGATTTTATATCTTACAGGGGTACTCTATTAATTTATTTATGATAAGTTCAGCCGCGCGAGAATTCAGTTCCTCATTGGTTTTATTTTTAAGAGAAACATAGACTAATTCATTTAATGTTAGCGTCTTAAATAAAGCGTATCCACACCACAGTTTGTTCTCTGTCGCATCCTCCACGCCGAGCAGATAGACACCCGCCCTGAGTTTATCCCGTTGATTACCAGACACCCAAAATTTAAAAAAGTCATTACCTGAAAGATTAAGCGCATCCGGAGTCAGGGATAAAATGGGAGATGACCGGGAAGCAATTTTTATGGAGGAGTCTGTCCTCTGACAGGGAAAATTTTTAACTAATGCTTCCTCTATTAGTATTGAAGCCCTTACATCAGGCTTTTTCACTGCGTGCTGTTCAAACCAGGTCAGCACAGTATGGTTTATTGTTATACTGTCAACCTGACCATATCCACACCAGGCTTTACTTTCTGTAGCATCCGCCACCCCCAGCATATACATCAGAGCATTGTCTTTTTTCTGTACGTTGTCAGTGGCATAAAATTTCAGGAAATCCCGAGTACTGAGGTTGACATTATCGGGGGAAATGAATCCTGCGTTAATCGGGGATCCGGCAAAAGCGCCACCGGATAACAGGCAACATAAGATGATCAAAAAAACACGAACAGATCGTGTTATGTGATATGTCGCTGAGATCCGATAATAATCCCCCGTCACGCCACATACTGCCGAATGATGAGACACATCATAGGTTGATTTTTTCATCATTCATTCACTCCACTACCAGAATTTCCACCCGACGGTTTTTCGCCCGCCCGGCTTTACTGCCGTTATCCGCCACCGGCACCGTATCGCCCTTGCCGACGATATGTACCCGTCCGGCAGGTACGCCGCCGGAGGTCAGTAACGCCGCAACTTCCGCCGCCCGTTTTTCCGATAGCACCAGGTTGGATGGGAATTCAGCCGAATGAATGGGCTGGCTGTCAGTGTGACCCGTTACAGTGACTGCGCCGCCCACGCGGGCGATTTCCCGCGCCGCTTTGTTAATCACTGGCCGGATTGCGTCACTCACCGTTTTCTGTCCCGGTACAAACATGGCGTCGCCACGGAAGACCACCCTACTGTGCTGGTCATCTTCGTCCACGGTCAGCAGGCCACGGGCGATTTCGTTTGCCAGCAGGATTTTCAGCCGCAGCTTATGAACCGGCACGGGCGGCGGCGGCAGTTTTATACCAATCGCATCAATATGCTGTTGTACGGTGACGGTCTGCACATCCATCCGGTGGCTGTAAAGGCCAAACAGCGTCAGCATCGCCAACAGGGCTATCCCGGCGCTCAGCCAGACCGGCACCCGGCGCATCCGCCGCAGTCGTCCGCTTATCGCCCCCTGAAAGTCAGGCGAGAGCGCGGGCATAACCGGATCGCGACGCTGTGAAAGCTGTGTCAGCAGTTGCTGGCGAATATTGTCCAGTTGCTTACGCCCGTCTGGCTGCACGCTGTAGCGGCCTTCAAATCCCAACCCCAGCAGGTGGTAGATAACCTCCAGTACGTTGCCATGCTCCTGGAAGCTGGCTGCCAGACGCCCGATGATCTGGAAAAGTTTTATCCCGCCTTCGCTTTCACCATGAAATGTTACCAGCAGGCTTTTTCCGGCCCAGACGCCGCGCCGTCCCCAGGTTGTGTTATTGGCGGCTTCATCAAGCGCCGTACACAGGCAGTAACGTACCGCCAGTACGTGCTCGCGCCGCAGGTTCGCCTGATCGCATAATGTCTGGTACAGATGCATCTCGCGTACCAACAGATTACGGTAAGGCTCTACCAGGGCCGCATCCAGTTTAGCGGGCATGGCTGCGAGAGCGCACAATAAAGGCCGGGCAGCGGCGAGCAACGGGTTAGCCGCCGCGCTGATTTCAGCCAGCCGGAGTTTGCTGTCCGGACCGTCTTCAACGATGACATTGAGTTCCGTGCGCTGGCTGGTGTGTACCGGCGTTTCATATTCACTGTCCTTATGCTCCGGCGTGGTGGACAAAAAGGACATCATGTCCGCCGCTGGCGGCGTCAGGGTACTGTCTGTCATTTATCGCGCACTCCCCACAGTTCTGTCTCCAGCCCCGGAAATTCCCCGGCGGTATGCATGGCCATCCCGCCGTAACGGGCAATGTGTTCCCACAATGCTCCCTCGCGGCGGATGTCGTAATAGATGTATCCGGCCTGAAACGGGATTTGGCGCGGTGGTACAGGCAGAACCTGCAAAGCCAGCCCCGGCAGATGCGAGCGGATCAGTTCCGGCAGGCGATCGGATGGCCCGATTTTGGTCTGGGCGGCAAAATGTTGCAGTAGCACATCGGTCGGCATTGAAGCCTTTATCGCCAGTACCAGCGTGCTGAAATCGGCAAGATCGGAAGGGGCCACCACCGCATTCAGGATGCCGTAAGTCCCCTCTTTCAGCTCGATGCGCTGCGCGCCCCGGATCAGTACCGCATTCAGCAGGAACTGCACCTCATCAACCAGCGATTTCACCCCGGCATAGGGCGTCAGGTGTTTGTACTCTTTGTATTCAGCGGGCCGTCGCGTTTGTGGACGCACATAGGTGGAGAGTTCCCCGGCCAGTTCGGACAGGTAGCGATACAACACTTCCGGGGCCAGCGGCGTTTTCGCCAGGTGGGTCAACAGCGGCTCAAAGCGATTGAGAATTTGCAGCAGCAGGTAATCGGAGACCTCCGCTGCTTCATGGCCGTGGTTGTCGCTGCCTGTCAGCCGTTCCGCCAGCGAATCGGCCCGCATCCGGATGAGATCGTTGATCCACGACAGCCAGGTACACATCAGTGAACTGGCCTGATAATTAATGATGGGCGGGATCAGGTCGTGGTCGATATCTATCCGCCCGTCAGGGTTCAGCCCGGTGATGCGGGTCAGCGGCAGGCCAATCCAGGCGCCCGTCACCGCTTTTTCCGGCAGCAGCCGCAGGCGCAGGTGACTGAGCTGTAATAACTGCGCGCCACGTCCCAGCGAGTTGGCGTCGCGGATGTCGTGTTCATGTACCGAGAAACGCGCCAGTGATTCCGGGTTATTGTCAAACGTAGTTTCTTCGCTGTTCGGCGCGCGAACCGGTACCGCCAGACAAATCTGCTGGTTCAGGTGCTCCGGCAGGATGGTCAGCGGCGGCGGCAGCGGGGTGTGGTCCGGTGCGTTAAACGGCGTGCCGTCAGGAAAAATCCCTGATGCCTCTTTCAGTATCAGTTTACCGATGTTCAGCGCTTCGCCATCAATATTGTAGTGGCTGAATCCCCAGAAAAAGGGGGTCAGCGGCAGGCTGCGGTAATGCATGACGTGTTCCAGATAACGCTCTTGCTGCTGAAACATCTGCGGCAGTAAAAATTGTCCTTCACTCCAGACTACGCGGTCATTCCAGCTCATAATTCATTTATCCCGTTCCGTAATTACAATGGCGCTTTGTTCCAGTTCCGCCTCCAACTGCACTTTTCCTTTCCCCGGTACGAAGCTGCTGTACCAGGCTTTTTCCGGGGCTTCCGGGATTTTGTAGGTTACCCGCCAGACCGATTTGGCCAGGTTACGGTATCCGGCCAGTACGCCGATTGCCGTGGTCTGCGCATTCAGCGGGCGACGCAGTTTTTTCTCTTCGCCGGGACGCAAAATAAAGCTGTCGCGACGCACTAAATCGTCGGTAAGGACGGATTTGTCGTTGTCATGGAGCGACCAGTAATCAGCTGTCGTGAAAGCGGCGTCATTTTTTAGTTCATAAACACGAATCTCAATGGGCGCGGCCTTCTTCTGATTGTCAGGATTCACCTTATCGGAGGCTTTCACGCTCAGGTCGAGTCGCTGTGATTCGAGGTCAGGTAACGCATCGCTACTGCCGCATCCGGAAAGCAGGAGCAGTACAAAAGGCATAGCTACCGCACATAACCGCCGAGTGGGGTTACGCCATTTATTCACTGTAAATTCCTTTAAAATCAAAACAATAAATCCGGCCAGATATAAATCTGGCCGGAAAAACAGCCGTTAAATTTCTTTGTTGGCCTTGAAGTCGTAGCCTGCGGTGATGGTGCCGCCGCTGCCGCCCTGCTGGTTCTGCACCACGTATTCCTGCTTCACGGTGCTGAAGGAGAGTTCAATTGATTCGCGAGACGCAATTTCCCCTCCCTGGCTTCCGCTGGGCGATACCATTGCAATAATCAGATCTGTGAAAGTGTACTTGAGGTACTCCAGCGGATTGCCGCCAGCCTTACGCATAACCAGAATGGCCTGCGGAATGTGCTTACCGGAAGAGCAGTATTTGAACAGGTTCGGGCTGGCGCGATCGATGTAATGTTCAAATGAAAGATTAGTGACGGAGACCTTACCGGAACCGAGACCGCTACCGGCGTGCATGGTGGATTCCTGATGAATATTCCAGCGCCAGCTCAGTACTTCAATTTCATTTTTGTGTTTGTCATCCATTGACTCGCCGTCAATGCCGTCAATTTTCAGAAAAATGTCATAAGACATATCTACTATCCTTTTAACTACCTAAATTAAGCCCTGATTTATCTGCTTTATTAGGTGAACAGATTAACTATTCCTGTACAGCTCTTTCTTACCCATAAATTCATCAGAGCAAGAGAACGTATGCTTTTAATATCTTTGAATTTTACTTCTCGACACGCCTTTTAATTAATTCATTTAATTCCCTGTCATGGATAAAATCTATGCACTTCATGGTATTAAAATCTGATGATATCGAACCGTTATATTTCAACCCTGAATATTTTTTCGCAATCTCATCAATTTCATGGTAAATCTCCACAGATTGTTTACCATATTCAAGGTAAGCACTGGCCGTAGCTCTGGCATCGTTTTTAACGACATCATCTTTGTATACTAATGCCAGACAATGACTCAGCGCCCAATTTTTTAAGAGTTCCGACTGTGAATATTGTGTGGTCAATGCTTCTTGTGCAAAGGATGGCTGCCATACCAGCATTCCACTTATGCTGAAAGTAACTGATATTAACCATTTCACGGCAGTATCCACAGAGTCCCAACTTCAGGAACAAATGGTCCATTATCTGGGTCATTTAATAAGTGGCACTGATCTGAACAGATACTGCCATTCCATAATGTAACGTGTCCTCTGGCATTGCTCCAGCCATGCCCTTTTACTACGATAATTCCTTTCTTCCCGATAAAGTCACTCTGTTTCGGATTATTAACAATAAGATCAGGCTTGCCCATAGTATGAGTAAGATAATCAATCATATCATTCACGCGATAAATATAGAATTTATTATCGGCACCACTAACCTTTGCATACGGAGAGTTACGGGCTATTGGGAACCCTGTCGCATTCAAAACATAGCTCATTCGAATAGGGCAGGCATTTTGAAAATAACCACCAGTTATATTTTTCCCAACGTTTCCACCAATAATGCTACCCACATCAGCGACGGAATGATTCACCTTCCTAAAAGCTAACCACGCTTCATTGAATGAAGGTCTGTTCATTTTGCTTAACCTCTAAAAATTCTGTGTAGGTCATTAATTCTCAACACGTATCTTCATGGACGCCGCTTTCTTCTGATTGTCAGAATTCACCTTGTAAAACGCTTTCACGCTCAGGCCAGGCCGCTGCGATTAGGGGTCAGGTAGCGAATCGCTACTGCCGCATCCGGAAAGCAGGAGCAGTGCAAAAGGCATAGCTACCGCACATAACCACCCAGTGGGGTTACGCCATTTATTCACTGTAAATTCCTTTAAAATCAAAACAATAAAACCAGCCAGACATAACATCTGGCCGGAAAAACAGCCGTTAAATTTCTTTGTTGACCTTGAAGTCGTAGCCTGCGGTGATGGTGCCGCCGCTGCCGCCCTGCTGGTTCTGCACCACGTATTCCTGCTTCACGGTGCTGAAGGAGAGCTCCACCGTTTCACGGGAGGCGATTTCACCATCGTGGCTGCCGCTCGGGGAAACCACGGCGACAATCAGGTCGGTGAAGGTATACTTGAGGTACTCCAGCGGATTGCCGCCAGCCTTACGCATAACCAGAATGGCCTGCGGAATGTGCTTGCCGGAGGCGCAGTATTTGAACAGGTTCGGGCTGGCGCGATCGATATAGTGATCAAAATCCAGGTTGGTGACGGAGACCTTACCGGAGCCGAGGCCGCTACCGGCGTGCATGGTGGATTCCTGATGAATATTCCAGCGCCAGCTCAGTACTTCAATTTCATTTTTGTGTTTGTCATCCATTGACTCGCCATCAATGCCGTCAATTTTCAGAAAAATGTCATAAGCCATTTTTATATCCTTATTAAGTTTTACTTAAAATAAACCTGATTTTATCTATATCTTTTTGTTTATAGATAAATCATTGCCGTACAGAATCCTTCTCCAATAACTTCAGGAGAACAGAGGACTGTATATTTTTCCGGTACCGATAATGTATTTAGTTATTTTATGAATTCGCATTATTTAATGCGTATAAATAATGCTTCATAACTTCTGATAATAAAAACCATAACCTGTACTGAAATTTTCACGTCTCAAATCGCTAATTACAGATAAAAGATACAGACTGGTCTTCTGGCGATCCCTCAAAATTACGAGTCTTACAGCGAGTAGAAGAAGCAGGTATTGGTTGCGTCAACCATATCTGTTCATGACCATAAATACACGAAACCCAATAGCGATCGGTTTCTTTATCGCTAACACGTTCTGTTTCCCATACAGACCAATTTTCACCGTTTACTTTTTTAGTCTCTGGTTTGAGATCCATCAGGTTTTCAGGTTTACCCTGCGTTACCCCAATACTACTTAACCATAAACGCGACATATATCGGGGAGAAAGCTGCCACGGCGCTGGGACATCAGACTTCAGGCTCACAGCAGAAGACTGAGTATCAATAACAGCCGGGCAACTGACTTCCCAGGCTACAGCATATTGTGAAAAGAGCAGAACAATACCAGGTAACAGATGAAAAGTTGGGCTTATGGTCATAATATGTATTTCCTACTCAATGATATAAAAAGCTTCGGCATTGTTACTGGCATTCGGATATGTGTCATCATTACGTACCCCACCTTTACGAGACCGTGGGCGAGACAAAATTCTTTTCTTCATATCCCTCTTTATATTCTCTATCTTCTCTGATTTCACTCGCTTAAACATTCACAAAATATATATCAGGCATTGCCCTGCTTCACTGACGGCAGTTTTGTCACCAGGCGCAGCGATCCCGTCAGCCCTTCAAGCTGGAAATGCGGACGCAGGAAGAATTTCGCATCGTAATAACCTGGATTGCCTTCGACCTCTTCCACCACTACTTCAGCGGCAGCCAGCGGACGACGGGCTTTAGTTTCTTGCGAGGAGTTCACCGGATCGGCGTCGACATAATTCATAATCCATTCATTTAGCCAGCGCTGCATATCCTCACGCTCTTTAAAGGAACCGATTTTGTCGCGGACGATACATTTGAGGAAGTGAGCGAAGCGCGAGCAGGCGAACAGGTACGGCAGACGGGCAGACAGGTTAGCGTTGGCCGTCGCGTCCGGATCGTAGTATTCCTGTGGTTTTTGCAGCGATTGTGCGCCGATAAAGGCGGCATAGTCTGAGTTTTTACGGTGGATCAACGGGATAAAACCGTTTTTCGCCAGTTCAGCCTCGCGGCGGTCAGAGATGGCGATTTCGGTCGGGCATTTCATGTCCACGCCGCCATCGTCAGTCGGGAAGGTATGGCAGGGAAGATTTTCCACCGCACCGCCTGATTCCACACCGCGAATCAACGTACACCAGCCGTAGTGTTTGAAGGAACGGTTGATGTTTACGCCCATCGCGTAGGCCGCGTTGCTCCAGACGTATTTGGTATGGTCAGAACCATCCGCATCTTCTTCAAAATCAAACTCGTCCACCGGGTTGGTTTTTGCGCCATACGGCAGGCGGGCAAGAAAACGCGGCATCGTCAGGCCAATATAACGGGAGTCTTCGCTAGCCCGCAGCGAGTTCCACGGCGCATATTCCAGGTTCTGGGTGACGATTTTGGTCAGGTCGCGGGGATTCGCCAGCTCCTGCCAGGAGTCCATTTGCAGTACCGAGGGGGAAGCCCCGGCAATAAACGGCGCATGGGCCGACGCGGCGACTTTGGCGATAGAGCCAAGCAGATCCACATCGGGCGGTGTATGGTCGAAGTAGTAATCCGCAATGATACAGCCATAGGGTTCGCCGCCTAACTGGCCGTATTCAGCTTCATACAGTTTCTTGAACATCGGGCTTTGATCCCAGGCGATGCCCTTGTAACGCTTCATGTTGCGCCGCAATTCATCTTTTGACAGATTCATGAAGCGGATTTTCAGCTTTTCGTCGGTCTCGGTGTTGTAAACCAGATGCTCCATACCGCGCCACGAGGATTCCAGCTTCTGCCAGTCGGGATGTTGCAGAATCAGTTTGATCTGTTCGGTCAGTTTAAAGTCGATCTGCGCAATAATAGCGCTGATGCTTTTATAGGCGTCATCGCTGACGGTGATCGTGTTCGCCAGCGCCTGTTGCGCCAGCGTCTGCACCGCGGCTTCCACGGCTTTTGCCGCCTGGGTAGTCTTGGGTCGGAAGGCCTGATTCAGCAACGCATCAAATTCACCGGATGCGGAGACGGTATCCTGAGCAACCGCGTCGGTTGCCTGCATATTACTGTTTGCCATGAAAATTCCTTAAAAATTCGACGTTATTCCGCTGATTCATTATCCGCTGACACACCTTGCTGGGTAGCGGCCGGTTTCGGCGCATTCGCCAGCGTTTTCAGCAGAGTCGGGTCCTGCAACAGTTTATTGACCAGATTTTCCGCCCCGGCCTTGCCATCCATGTAGGTCTGGAGGTTCGCCAGTTGAGTGCGGGCTTCCAGTAACTGGTTCAGGGCGTCCACCTTGCGGGCAATCTGTGCCGGCGAAAAGTCGTCCATATTTTCCAGCGTGATATCGACCATCAACTGACCTTCACCCGTCAGCGTATTCGGCACAGCGAACGCCACGCGCGGCGCAATGGCTTTCATGCGCTCATTGAAGTTATCAATATCAATATCGAGGAATTTGCGATCCGTCACCGGCGGCAGTTCTTCACGCGGTTTCCCGGCCAGATCGGCCAGCACCGCCATCACGAACGGCAGCTCGATTTTTTTCTCGGAACCGTAAATCTCTACGTCATATTCAATCTGCACGCGCGGCGCGCGGTTGCGCGCGATGAATTTCTGCGCGCTATTGTTGATAGCCATAATCCTTCATTTCCTTTTTAGTCAACTGGTTGCCGCAAGGGGAGCGGTATACCGGTACAGTTTTTAAAATCGCACTACGGACACTTCGAACGGCCGGTTTCAGCAAACGATCTCAAAAACAATCTGCTCATCACCATTAACGCCGATATCAATTTGCCTGATAGCGGCTTTTTCCGTCATGGCCTGCAACCAGTAGCGCGACAGTTGCGGCAGGATGTGCTGTTCGATGTAGCCAATCAGCAACCGCGCGCCCGTTTCATGCATTGGACAGCACGCCACAATATGTGCGACCAGTTCCTCGCTATACGTCAGCGTCACGCCGTGCTGTTCACCCATCCGCGCCACCAGCCGGTCAAGGTGCAGACGGGCAATCACGCCACGCGACGTTTCGTCCAGCGGCAGGTAAGGGATCACCGTCACGCGGCCCAGAAATGCCGCCGGGAAATGCTTGCGCAATTCCGGCATTAGCGCCTCTTTAAGCCCCGTAGCATCGGGCATTAAGGCCGGATCTTCACACATCTGGCTGATGAGGTCGGAACCCACGTTGGTGGTGAGTAATAGCGTGGTGTTTTTGAAATCGACATGTGTTCCCTCACCGTCCTCCATCTCGCCCTTGTCAAACACCTGATAGAAGAGTTCATGGACGTCATGGTGCGCTTTTTCGATCTCGTCGAGCAGCACTACGCTCCAGGGGTGGCGACGCACCGCTTCCGTCAGCACACCACCCTCGCCATAGCCCACATAGCCGGGGGGCGCGCCTTTCAGCGTGGAAACGGTGTGAGCCTCCTGGAACTCGCTCATATTGATGGTAATCAGGTTCTGCTCACCGCCGTAGATAGCCTCCGCCAGCGCCAGCGCGGTTTCGGTTTTACCGACACCGGATGGCCCGGCCAGCATAAACACGCCCACCGGTTTGCGTGGATCGCCCAGTCCCGCCCTGGCGGTCTGAATACGTTCACCAATCTGCGCCAGCGCGCCGTCTTGCCCGGTAACGCGTTGCGCCAGTCGGGCAGGAAGTTCCAGCACCTGGCTGGCCTCATCTTTCACCATGCGCCCAGCAGGAATACCGGTCCAGTCGGCGACAATCGCCGCGACCACCGCCGCGCTGACTTCCGGGAACACCACCGGCGCATCACCCTGCCACTCCCTTAGCGCCGTTTCGGCCTGTTGCAGCGTGGTTTTGTCATCAGCATCTGACTCTGCGAGACGCAGTTCCTGCAACGTATGTACCAGTTCCAGCTCCCGCTGCCAGCGGGATTCGGATGCAGTCAGTTCATTGTTGAGCGAGAAAATTCGCGCCGTCAGCGCATCGCGCCGCTCATCTGACTGAATCCCCATTTTTTCCTGCTTCTGCAACAGCGACCGTTCCATTTCCGCCGCTTTTAGCTGCTGGCGCAGGAACTGTACGCTGGCAGGCGGCGTGTGCAGCGTCAGCGCCACGCGGGCCGCGGCGGTATCCAGCAGGCTGATGGCCTTATCCGGCAACTGCCGGGCGGGAATGTAGCGGTGAGAAAGCTGTACCGCCGCACGTACCGCCTCATCCAGAATCAGTACGTTATGGTGTTTTTCCAGCGTATCCACCAGACCACGCACCATTTCCATTGCGGGGATCTCTTCCGGTTCGGCAATCTGCAACACCTGAAAACGACGGGTCAGCGCCGGATCTTTCTCAATATGGCGCTTGTATTCGCTCCAGGTGGTGGCGCCGATAGTCCGCAGGGTGCCGCGCGCCAGCGCCGGTTTCAGCAGGTTAGCGGCATCGCCCGTGCCGGATGCGCCGCCCGCGCCCACCAGAGTGTGAACTTCATCGACAAACAGAATAACCGGCTGCGGCGAGCGCCCGGCCTCTTCCAGTAACCCTTTCAGACGCGATTCAAACTCGCCTTTCATGCTGGCTCCGGCCAACAGAGCGCCAACGTCCAGCGCCAGCAGCCGTACTTCCCGCAGCGCGGGCGGCACTTCCCCCTGCGCAATCGCGAGGGCAAAACCTTCGACGACCGCCGTCTTTCCGACGCCCGCCTCACCAGTCAGTAGTGGATTATTCTGGCGACGGCGCAGCAGAATATCCGTCATGGTGCGGATTTCATGCTCACGCCCCGTCACCGGGTCGATTTTGCCGTCGCGCGCCTGTGCCGTCATGTCCTGACAGTATTTCGCCAGCGCGGATTTACCGTCCTGCCCGCCGTTGGGAATCGCCTGACTGCTTTCACCGGGAATGGCTGATGCCAGGCCGGAGCCGTCGTAAGGGCGCTCCTGCGCTTCCGGCGATGTTTCGATCAACGAGGGCAGTATTTCCGTCAGTTCATCAACCGGAAGCGTGGCCAGCGGCGCGCAGATACTGCTCAGTACCCGACGCAGTTCTGGCGTGGTCAACAAGGCCAGCAGCAACCAGCCGCTGCGAATTTTGTTATCGCCGTAACGGACGCTCGCCAGCATCCAGGCCTTTTCAACGCTGAGATCGATATGGTGAGAAAAATCACTAATGGCGCTGGCCCCGGCGGGCAGCATATCCAGTTGCCGGAGTAACGCTTTCTCCACATCAGAAAGAGGGATCTGGTAATGCCGAAGAACGTGGAGAATATCGTTATCGGGCTGCTGTGTTAACTGGTGCAGCCAGTGAGTCAGCTCAACCCAGGGATTAGAGCGTAGTTTGCAAAATGCCGTTGCCGATTCCAGCGACCGGAATAGTGGGCCGGCCAGTTTTCCATACAACGCACTGCGTGAAACAGGAGTTTCCATGTGTTATGCCTTGTGACATAAAAATTCATAAAAATAATGCATCAATGCATATAAATATATAAACAATTCTTTATTGATAGCCTCGAAAAAATATCGAAACAAAACAATGATACAGATCAGGGACTAATTAGCAACTAAGCCGTTAATATTAGATAATCAATGAACAGCAAGATAAAAATCGCAATTGCAGAATTAAAAGAAATAATATTTCAAAAAAGACATCTATGCATACAACAATGCATTCACGACGAAAATAATAAAAAGGGTGTCATCAATAATGACTCTCTATGAATTTAGTTAAAATTATTTATGAATTAAAACTCCCTAAACGTTTCCTCCAGAAAAATAAATACATTTAAGGGACATAATGAAACAAGACATGTGGGAATTACGGAAAATACAGTCGCAGGGTATAACGGATAACGCACAGTATCCCGCAGGGACATACATCGTATTTACTGCCGCAGCCCCCTACATTCCGCTTTTTGAGCAACATGGGAAAGACGATATCGCGCTCAGTCTTGTTCGCCACGAAGAGGCGTGGTGGATTGTTAATCACTCCGATGAACTGTGCTGTGCCGTCAATGAGCAGGTGATGGAACCTCATCACCGTATGCGGCTGAATGATGGAGATACGATTGAATGGGGTCTGTCATCCTGGTGCCTTGCCCGCACCAATGATGAGTCCCGTCCCGATGTTTCGTTTCCTCAGTTGGTTCAGTCATCTGAATCCGTTGCTGAGTACCTGGATCTGGACTGGTTTAAACAACAACAGCTCAATCCGCAGAACCCGTTCGATATTATTCCCGTCCGGGAAACCGCATCCTCTTACACCGGCCATGAAGCGGATAGCACGCTACACCAGCTTTACCAGGAATATCAGCAGGCATTGCGGCCCTCCGGGCAGGAAAAGCCCCTCCGTCCTAAACCGTTTCCCCGAAATGAAGACGCTGTCACCCAGGATTTGACGTCGTTATACGATAAAAAGGGCGATACCGACACGTTACAGGATATGGTGGCAGGCGCGCCCGGTATTGATGCCATTCTGGATACGCTGGACACGACCGGTGAGGGTGAAATGCACTGGCTGGCGATGGAATCAATGCCCGATATCCTGCAACTGCTCTCGCCGGAACAGGCGGGGAAAACCGCACATAGCGAGATACTGCCCGATCTGACCCGCCGCGAGCATCGTATTATTGGCATCGATAGCCACTACCGAATCACTCCGACACAGAAAAATGGAAATACCGCCCATGAAAAAAACTGACACGCTTCCTGCTACCCTGTCCGCGCTGCTACAGGAATACTCTATTGCGGAGGGGATTCAGATGGCGGAGCAGCAGGTTCGGGAAAATCCGGCGAAGGCGCTCTGCCGCCACAGCCTGTTTCAGTTGCTGTGTGTGGCCGGAGACTGGTCGCGGGCGCTACACCAGCTTCAGCTATGTGCCAGGATGGAGGCCAATTATACCCAGGAGGCCCGGCTGTACCGGGAGCTGGTTCGCTGCGAAATGTTCCGCCGCACCGTTTTTCAGGGTGAACAACGACCCGGTTTCCTTCTGCCGCAACCCGTTTGGGTGGAGTCACTGCTGGCGGCACTCGCCTGTCATGACGATACCGGTGAGGTTGATAAACACCGTAATACCGCACTGGAAGCCATAACAGACACGGGCGGGCAGTGGAACGGCGGCGCATTTGACTGGGCGAGCGACAGCGATTCCCGCCTTGGCCCGGTACTTGAGCTGGTCACCGGCGGCGTGTATATCTGGCTGCCGTTTTCGCAAATATGCTCGCTGGAATCGCCGCAACCGGCGCGCCTGACCGATCTGCTGTGGAAACCCGTTAATATCACCCTGGTGAATGGCGATACGCACGGCGCCTGGCTCTTTACCCGTTACAGCGGTTCGGAAAGTGCATCTGACGCCCTGCGTCTGTGCCGGGAAACCGCCTGGCAGGATGGCCCCGGCGAAACCACCGTGCGGGCGCTGGGGCAGAAAGTGTGGCTGACCAGCCACGGCGATATCAGCCTGCTGGACATGGCCCATTGTACCTTTCATGCTCAGGAAAACGATGGCGCATGAGCACGTCTCGTTTTACACCCGCTAACCACCTGCTGCCCACCCTATTTGATCGGCTGTGTGACAATGCCCCGTATCAGAAAATTGACCGGGATATCAGCGTCACGCCGGTACAACTGAAGGAGATCATTCGTCGGGATCTCTCCTTTTTGCTCAATACCATTAGCCACGAGGGTGACATCGACGCCCGGCGCTATCCGCAGGCGGCGGCGTCAGTGCTCAACTATGGTCTGCCGCCGCTGGCGGGCAGCTTTATGTATGAGCATAAGTGGGACGATATCAGCGAGGCGATCCGGCGCGCCATTATCCGTTTCGAACCCCGGCTGAACGCCGCCACACTCAGGGTCACGCCCTTGCTCGATAAAACCCGGCAGGGTAGCTATAACACGCTACAGTTTGAAATTCGCGGACAAATTCTGACGCAGCCGTATCCCACGGAGTTTCTGGTACGCAGCGCGCTGGATATGGAGCTGAGCCGCATTACGTTCTTTTAATACAGGGCATTATTCATGGATCCACGGCTACTGGAGTATTACAACCGCGAACTGAGCTACCTGCGGGAGACCGGTGCTGAGTTCGCCACCCTCCATCCCAAAATTGCCGCCCGACTGGGGATGCAGGGAACCGATATTGCCGACCCGTATGTGGAACGCATGATCGAGGCGTTCAGCTTTCTGAGCGCCCGTACTCAGCTAAAAATTGACGCCGAGTTTCCCCGCTTCACACAGCGATTACTGGAAGTCGTCAGCCCCAATTACGTCACCCCCACGCCATCGATGGCAGTGGTAAAGCTGTATCCCGATACGCAGGAAGGCGACCTGGCGAAAGGGGTCACCGTGCCGCGCGATACCGCGTTCGTTTCCCCCATCCCGGAAGGCGAAAATACCGCCTGCCAGTTTCGCAGCAGCCAGGACGTCACGCTGTGGCCGCTGTCCATCGAGGAGGTACGCCTGACCGCCGCGCCGCCGGATATGCCCGCCCTGCACCGCTATCTGCCGCCTAATATTCATGTCGCCGGGGCATTGCGCATCACCCTGCGAACCTTCGGGGAACTGACTTTCAGCGAGCTGGCCGGTCCGACACGGCTGCCCTTTTACCTCTGCGGCGAAGAACGCATTGCGTCACACCTGTTTGAGCTGCTGCATACCAGCGCCGTCGCCACACTGGCCGGTGAACCCGGTCACTTTGACGGCGAACTGAATGTGAATCTTCAACACCCGGTGGCGCACGAAGGGCTGGAGCCAGGGCAGGGGCTGCTGCCGCTCGCCTGGAACGTGTTTCACGGCCATAATCTGCTGCATGAATTTTTCGCCTGTCCGGAACGGTTTTACTTCTTCACCCCGACCGGATTGTCTGCCGGGTTACAAAAGGTGCAGGGCAATGTGGCGGAAATTGTCATACTGCTTAACCGCCTGCCGCCGGACTGGCTGATTCATCAGACGGACGCTGCACAGTTCAGCCTGTTCTGTACGCCGGTGATCAACCTGTTTCCCCGCACCACCACCCGGATTGAAGTTACTCATAGCGTGACGGAACAGCATCTGGTGGTGGATCGTACCCGTCCGCTGGATTACGAGGTGTTTTCTGTTCAGGAAGTCGAAGGCCTGGAAGCGGAAACCACACGGAAGATGATTTTTCGTCCGCTGTATCACACCCGTAATAATGACGAAGGCAACCACGGGCGTTATTTTTCACTGCGTCGTGAGCCGCGCCGCTCGTCAGAAAACGCCCGCCGCTATGGCACCCGAACCCCTTATACCGGCTCGGAAGTCTTCCTGTCGCTGGTTGATCAGCATGAAGCGCCCTACCCGGAAAATCTGCGCCATATCACCGTCACGGCAATGGTGACTAACCGCGATCTGCCCTGCCTTATTCCACGTAATGGCCGGGATGATCTGACCGTAGATGCGGCGATTCCGGTGGCGGGCGTGGGTCTTATCAGACCGCCGCGCCCGCCGCAGCCGCCGCTGGCTGAACGCGAAATGGCCTGGCGGCTGATCCGGCAGTTGTCGTTTAATTATCTGCCGCTGGCCGATCTGGATCACCGTACCGGCGGTCAGGCGCTGCGCGATCTGCTGAATCTGTTTATCCCGGCTCACGACAGCCCGCAGTCGCGCCAGGTGCGCAGCCTGATTGGCTGCAAAACCACCCCGGTGACCCGCCGCCTGCCCGGCTCCGGCCTGTTGGTCTATGGCCGGGGCGTCAGTTGCGAACTGACCGTGGACGAAGAAGGATTTTCCGGTATCAGTCCTTACCTGTTCGGTCTGGTGCTGGAACACTATATTGCCCGCCATGTTTCCATTAATACCTTCTCGCAGATGACGCTGCACTCGATGCAACGCGGGCATGTCATGACCTGGCCGGTCAGAACCGGGCAACGGGGGAGCGTATGACCGGCGCTCTCGACCAGGCGCAGAAAACCCCCTGGCGTTACGGATTCCTGAACCTGATGCGGCGCGTGGATGCCCAGCTCTGTGATACTCCGGCAGGCAGTATCTGGCAGCCACGGATGGAAAAATTCCGTCTGGGACAGACGCCGACGATGACCTTTGCGCCACGGGAAATCGCCCAGGTCAGCTGGCAGGATGGACGCCTGCACCTGAGCCTGTACAGCCTCGGACTATGGGGGCCAAACGGCCCGTTGCCGCTGCACTATACCGAGCTGGCGCTAAACCGCTCAGAGAGCCGTCACGATCCGACGCTGGTTCATTTTTCCAATATTTTTCACCACCGCTGGCTGACGCAGTTCTGGCAGGCATGGCGCAGCGCCCAGTCCGCTGGTGGTGGGCTGGACAAACCGGAACACGACCGTTTTGCGTTTTATATCGCCAGTCTCAGCGGGCAGGATCTACGGGAAAGCGCCGAAAGCCCGCTGTCAGATCATGTTCGCCTGGCAGCCTCCGCCCATCTGGTACGCGAATCGCGCAATCCTGACGGGCTGGCCGCCACGCTGGCGCACTATTTCAGCGTACCTTTTGCGGTGAAAGAATTCGCCCTGCACTGGATAACGGTGGCGAACGATGAAATCACCCGTCTGGGCACGCCCGCGCAGTCTTCGGTGCTGGGCAACGGGGCGCTTATCGGCCAGGCCGTACCGGATATGCAGTACAAATTCCGGCTAATTATCGGCCCGCTCACGCTGGAGGATTACCTGCGTTTTCTGCCCGGCGGCAACAATCTGCCCGTGCTGACAGAACTGGTGCGTACGTTCATTGGTTTTGAATATTGCTGGGAAATTGAGCTGCAGTTGAAGCCTCATGCCGCACCGCCTGCGATGATCGGCGGCGCGCAGCGGCTTGGCTGGACGGCCTGGGCAGGTAAAGCCATGCATGACCGTCCGGTGACAGGCATGATTTTTGAACCTGAACACGGCTTAACCCACTGAGAGTAATGATATGGACATGTCCCTGACTAAACCGGTAAGCGCGGAACAACCCTGCGGCCCCGATCCGGAGTACGATCCGGAATACCTGCTGCTGTTCAGCCGCGCCGCCCCCCAGGCGGAGGCGCAATATGGTGATTTTGTCAGTACGCCGGAAGCCGTGAACTGGCCGGAAATTGAGCGTGATGCGCGCCGTCTGCTCACGCGCAGTAAGGATATCCGGGTGTTGATCCTGCTGCTGCGCAGTCGCATCCAGCAGGCTGGCGCACAGGGACTGGCGGAAATGCTCACACAACTGGCAGAACTGAGCGTAATCTGGTCTGATGCACTCCATCCACAGCTGCTTACCGGCGAAGGCGCATCCGCAGAATCTATTGAAGATGCGGCGCTGGCGCGCAGTAATGCCCTGGCGGCGCTGCTGGATCACGAAGGCGTGATGGCAGACATTCGCGGTATCACGCTGTCAAACAGTGCCGCCCTGCGCCTGCAGGTACGGGATGTGGAGCGAGCGTTATCCGCCCCTCGCCCGGCTGATGCGCTGGCCCCCGAATCCGTCCGCCAGCAACTGGCCGACCTCGAAGCCCGTGGGGCATTACCGCTGGCAGCGTTTCGCGAAGCGCAGGAAAGCGCAGAACGCCTGCAAGTGTGGGCGCGTGAGACATTAGGCGATCTGGCTCCAGATTTTTCACGCCTGCGGCAGTTGTTAGCGCTGCTGCCTGACGTGGTACAGACAACCACACCGGAAATCCCTCCGTCGCCAGCGCCAGTGCCAGCTCCCGCAGGCACGGTTATGGATAATGCCGTTCCGGCACGGGCTGAGGATGTGCCGCCTGTCAACGCGCCACCCGGTATATCCCTCCCACACAATGCTGAACCGGGGCCAATTCGCGATCGTAATGATGCGCTGGAGCGCCTGCGGTGCATTCGTCGCTGGTTTGAGAGCAGTGAACCCAGTAGCCCGACCATCCCACTGTTACGCCAGGCTGAAAGACTGGTGGGAAAACGGTTCTCGGAGGTGATCAATGAGATCCCGGTGGAGTTGCTGGAGAAGTGGGATGCCCTGGAATGATGATGCGCATGTCTGGCGGTTCTCCGTGATTATCTGAGTGACATCAACATTACGCAGTCTGCTTCTGCGCTGAACATGTCCCGATCCCGGTTAAGCACCGCCATGAGGCCGCGCCTTAAATGCCAGTGGGATCAAAATAGCCATGACAGTGAAAGAAGTGGCGGTAATATCCTGTTCGTCATCCAGGCGTAGGCCCATTTGCGTTAGATTCCACGATAGGCGGTGGCACTGCTGAAGACGAAAAAAAACCGTATCCCTTTTACAGTGATACGGTTTTTTTTACTTCACAGGATGTATAAAAACACCCTGAGATTTGTATCTGGCGGAACGGACGGGACTCGAACCCGCGACCCCCTGCGTGACAGGCAGGTATTCTAACCAACTGAACTACCGCTCCGTGATGTTCCCGCTGGGAACGAGGCGAATATTACGGTTTGCGGTGTCGCCCGTCAACGCTTTTTCTCACCTTTTGAATCAGTTGCTGCAAAAATCGCCCGAATGATGATTTTTATAGCCTAAAAAGGAATAAATTACGCCCGCCAAAGGCAACTTCCGCCCTTTTTCTGCACCAGATCAAGCCGCGATTCATGCGCAGCCAGCTCTTCCTCAGAGGCAAAAACGACCCGTAACCGGCTGGCCTGGCGAACGATTCGCTGAATGGTCGCCTCACCTTGCTGCCGTTGCGTCTCTCCTTCCATCGCAAACGTCATGGACGTTTGTCCGCCCGTCATCGCCAGATACACTTCGGCAAGGATCTGGGCATCGAGCAATGCGCCGTGCAAAGTACGTTTGCTATTATCTATCTCATAACGCGAACACAGCGCATCAAGGCTGTTACGCTTGCCGGGGAACATTTTCCGCGCCAACGCCAGGCTGTCGGTAACTTTGCAGAAAGTATTGGTTTTAGGAATATCGCGTTTAAGCAGACCAAACTCATAATCCATAAAGCCAATATCGAACGATGCGTTATGGATGACCAGCTCCGCGCCGCGGATATAATCGAGAAACTCATCGACCACATCAGCAAAAACCGGCTTATCCAGCAGAAACTCATCGGCGATGCCGTGTACGCCAAAAGCCTCCGGATCCACCAGCCGATCCGGCTTCAGGTAAACGTGGAAGTTATTACCGGTCAGACGACGGTTTATCACCTCAACCGCACCGATCTCAATAATCTTGTGACCTTCATAGTGCGCGCCTATCTGGTTCATACCGGTGGTTTCGGTATCGAGGACAATCTGTCGTGTAATTGCAGTGCTCATATCGGTCATTTATGTCAGACTTGCGTTTTGTTATCGATTTCAATTACAGGAAGTCTACCAGAGATGCTTAAACAGATAGAAATTTTCACCGATGGCTCTTGCCTGGGGAATCCAGGGCCTGGTGGTTATGGCGCTATCTTACGCTATCGCGGTCATGAAAAAACGTTTAGTGAAGGTTACACGCTGACCACCAATAACCGTATGGAACTGATGGCGGCGATCGTCGCGCTTGAAGCGTTAAAAGAACATTGCGAAGTGACATTGAGCACCGACAGCCAATATGTGCGGCAAGGAATTACCCAATGGATTCATAACTGGAAGAAACGCGGCTGGAAAACAGCGGAAAAGAAACCCGTAAAAAATGTCGATCTGTGGAAACGTCTCGATGCTGCGTTAGGTCAGCATCAGATCAAATGGGTATGGGTCAAAGGCCATGCAGGCCATCCCGAAAACGAGCGTTGTGATGAACTGGCGCGCGCCGCGGCAATGAACCCCACGCAGGAAGATAGTGGCTACCAGGCGGAGGCTTAGCCATCCGGTTTGCGATATTGCCGGGTGGCGCCAACGGTCTGGCGGATAGGGGTTTTACTTTTATTATGTCGCAGCGGATTAAGCGTAAGCGGGATGGTCCGCTTACGGGCCACAATAAGCTGTAAACAGCCCAGCGCCGGGATATGCGTATTTAAAAGCCGCCCCCCCTGCTTTTTCCAGGGTAAGACATGAAAACGGCTATAATGTAGCACTTCAAAATTGAGTAAAGACAGCCAGTCCAGTTGCCGCATAAGGGTAAACATCCGACTATTATAGGGCGGTGTTTTACGTAAAACGGGTACCAGTTTACGTAACCCCATCAAACTCAGCGGGTTAAATCCACTGATGACCAGCCAACCGTCATCAATCAATACGCGGTCGGCTTCCCGCAATAAACGGTGCGGGTCGGTACACCACGGCAAAGTATGCGCCAGCAGACAAACATCGACGGATTTATCCGCAAAAGGAAGGTGTAGCGGATCGGCCAGAACCTGCATCGGTGAGCCCTGCGATGAAACATTCACCTGATGGGAGACCGCGCACGCTTCGGAATTGATTTCTGCGCTTAAATTACCGATTTTAAGCAAATGGAAACCATACATTTTTGCAAGCCACGGATTTAGCTGCTGTTCCAGCGCCTCACGGTAGTAATTGCCCCAGGGCAACTCACCCCAACATCCGGGCGCAACGACAGTTTGAGAGAGCCTTGCCGGTTTCATCGCAACCTTCCGCTAATTATTTGAGAGGTAATATATGAATCTTAACAGTATTCCCGCGTTTCAGGACAATTACATCTGGGTGCTGACCAATGATGAAGGCCGCTGTGTGATTGTTGATCCCGGCGAAGCGGCCCCCGTCTTAAAGGCCATTGCTGAACATAAGTGGATGCCGGAGGCGATTTTTCTGACGCATCACCATCACGATCATGTTGGCGGAGTCAAAGAGCTGTTGCAACACTTCCCGCAAATGACGGTTTATGGACCGGCGGAAACACAAGACAAGGGAGCAACCCATCTTGTTGGCGATGGCGATACTATTCGCGTTTTAGGCGAGAAATTTACTCTTTTTGCCACGCCGGGCCACACGTTAGGACACGTCTGTTACTTTAGCCATCCTTACTTATTCTGCGGCGACACGCTGTTCTCTGGCGGCTGTGGTCGACTGTTTGAAGGCACGCCATCACAGATGTATCAGTCACTTATGAAAATTAATTCTCTGCCTGACGACACACTCATTTGCTGCGCTCACGAATACACTTTAGCTAACATTAAGTTCGCATTGAGCATACTTCCGCACGATTCGTTCATAAATGAATATTATCGTAAAGTTAAAGAGTTACGTGTAAAAAAACAAATGACATTACCCGTTATTCTTAAAAATGAGCGTAAGATTAATCTTTTTTTAAGAACTGAAGATATTGATTTAATTAACGAAATAAACAAAGAAACAATATTGCAACAACCAGAAGCGCGTTTTGCATGGTTAAGGTCAAAGAAAGACACGTTCTGATAATTCTTACTTGTCATTCGCTAACTTCGCCGTTATGATCGGTCGTCTTTTAAGCAACTATTGACACACACATGAAGGCAAAAGCGATATTACTCGCCTCTGTCCTGCTTGTGGGGTGCCAGACGTCTCAGAACACTGGCAACGTCCAACAGCACGCACAGAGCCTTTCTGCAGCTGGTCAAGGGGAAGCAGGAAAGTTTACGAGTCAGGCACGATGGATGGACGACGGAACGTCTATCGCGCCAGATCAGGACTTGTGGGCTTTCATTGGCGACGAGCTAAAGATGGGA
Organism: Salmonella sp. NW1250; assembly: GCF_051812965.1. Classification (NCBI taxonomy): domain Bacteria; kingdom Pseudomonadati; phylum Pseudomonadota; class Gammaproteobacteria; order Enterobacterales; family Enterobacteriaceae; genus Salmonella; species Salmonella sp. NW1250. Next base: position 34,630 of record NZ_JAMNDD010000021.1, read on the forward strand.
ATTCCGGAAAACAGCCGGATTCGCGAACAGAAACAGAAGTATTTACGCAATAAGAGCTATCTCCACGATGTAACTTTACGGGCAGAGCCGTATATGTACTGGATAGCGGGGCAGGTTAAGAAACGTAACATGCCTATGGAGCTGGTACTACTACCCATAGTGGAGAGCGCTTTTGATCCTCACGCAACGTCTGGCGCCAATGCCGCAGGCATCTGGCAGATCATACCGAGCACAGGGCGCAATTATGGTTTAAAGCAGACCCGTAATTATGACGCGCGTCGCGATGTTGTAGCCTCTACGACCGCCGCGTTAGACATGATGCAGCGTCTGAACAAAATGTTTGACGGCGACTGGCTGTTAACCGTTGCAGCGTATAACAGCGGCGAAGGCCGTGTTATGCGGGCAATTAAAGCAAACAAAGCGCGTGGAAAACCGACGGATTTCTGGTCGCTTTCTTTGCCCAGAGAAACAAAACTCTACGTACCTAAGATGCTGGCATTGAGTGAAATTCTCAAAAACAGCAAACGCTACGGCGTACGTCTGCCAACAACAGATGAAAGCCGAGCGCTGGCACGAGTTCGTTTAAACAGTCCAGTTGAAATGGCGCAGGTTGCGGATATGGCGGGCATGTCTATCAGCAAGCTGAAGACGTTTAATGCCGGTGTAAAAGGGTCTACCTTAGGCGTAAGCGGTCCGCAATATGTTATGGTGCCCAAAAAGCATGCCGAGCAGTTGCGTGAGTCGCTGGCTTCCGGTGAGATTGACGCCGTTCAGTCCCAACTGATCGCCGACAATACGCCGTTGAATAGCCGTAGCTATAAGGTGCGCTCTGGTGATACGCTTTCCGGTATTGCTTCGCGGCTTGGCGTAAGCACGAAGGACTTGCAGCAGTGGAACAACCTGCGTGGTTCGCGCCTGAAAATCGGGCAAAGCCTGACCGTGGGCGCTGGCAGCAGCGCACAACGACTGGCAAACAATAGCGATAGCATTACCTATCGTGTCCGTAAAGGCGATTCGCTTTCCAGTATCGCCAGACGTCACGGGGTGAATATCAAAGATGTGATGCGCTGGAACCATGATACGGATAATCTACAACCGGGCGATCAGCTTACGTTGTTTGTGAAGGACAATAGCACGCCAGACTCCTGATATTGTCCGACGAAAAAGCCAAAAGGCGCCGCTTCCCCCGGCGCCTTTTAAATTGCTATACCGCTTTATGCGCTTCCAGCATGATAGTATCGCTGCTAAACGAGCCGTCATCCTGCAACTCAAAATAACGCTTCACCTCTACCGGGGCGCTCGCCTGATATAATCGAATCGCCTCAACCAACGGCGCTGGCGTACGCATCCGCGTTACCCATGAGCGAAACTCCAGCGATAAACGATCGGTTATCACGGTATTCGTTACCAGCATCGCATTATTGACCATCGCCAGCCATTCGCCACTGGAATAGTTACGGACATGCGACGTGTCGCGTAACGCCTCCACCGTTTGCAGCCAGATATCGCGTACAGGATGTCCAGGCGACATGACATCCATGATAATCAGCACGCCGCCGGGTTTTAATACACGATAAACCTCACGCAATGCCTGACCAACGTCGTGCCAGTGATGCGCGGAATAGCGGCTAATCACCACCTCAAACGATGCATCTTCAAAGGGCAGTTTTTCGGCATAGCCTTGGCGGAGAGTAATATTACTTAAATGTCTTTCTTCCGCCGCTCCAGCGACAACCTCAAGCATGCTGGCGGATAAATCGTATGCCACGACCGAGTAGGCATGTTGCGCAGCGACAAAACTCGCGTGTCCAGCTCCACATCCCATATCCAGTACGTTCGCGTGGGAAAAATCAGACAGCCTTTGCGCCAGCCGCGCTAAGTCACGACCCGCTGCGTGAACGGCGCTATGTAAATAGGCGTTCGCCTGTGAACCAAACTGCTTTTCAACATTGTCATGGTGGGAATGCGTTGTCATGGTAGTGCCCTTCTGTTATGAGAAAAATATAGGGCAGTACCCGCAGAGGCCTGCCCCACGGCAGACCTGACTCACCTTTATTGCTCAGGTTTGCCGGGACTGAATTCAACGAGTAGCGGATTGTGATCGGAAGCGCGCGTCACCAGTACGGAGGCTTCATTCACGTTTAACCCACGATAAAAAACAAAATCCAGCGGTCGTCCAAACGCACGACGGCGCTGATCGTCAGTGAAACGCACCTGGCGCAGCGACATCTCACGTGCAAAGCGGTACAACGCATTCATACGTGGGCGGCTCCAGGCATTAAAATCACCCGCCATAATGACAGGGCCGCTATGGTGCGCAATCTGGTCGCCGATCGGAAGTAACTGCTTACTGTATACGTCCACGCCCAGACTAAAATTTACCGCATGAACATTTACTACCATTAATAAACGGGTATCCGGCAAGGGATATACCGTCACCAGGGCTGATTTCGCCAAACGTAAAATCGGTTCTCTTTCCCGTAAAGGGCAGCAGTAAACAGGATGGGCGGCAGAAAGCGTCATGACGCCAGACGGATGCTGAGGTAGTACAAAAGCGGGAACCTGGTCGGCGGCAAGATAGTTAGCGGTGGCAAACTGTACCAGTTCAGGCGTCGTCTGTGCCTCCTGCAACAGGACCAGATGCGCATCTTTGCCGTAGTTCTTCAGCACCGATAACCATTCGGCTCGCTGCTGCTTGAATATATTCCACACGAGGATACGGATCCGCTCTTCACTGCTTAGCGGTTCCCCGGCGGGCAATGCCTGGCCAATGCTCGCAAACGACCCTGGCGGCAAAATCCGCTCGGCGGGCTGTCCGGCAACATAGCGCATCGCATAGGTGTTTTTTCGCACTTTTGACTTTCAAACCTCTGTAACGTCAACCAGTCCTCAACCGGACTGGTTCTTCTGTTATAGGGATTTTAGCACTCACTTTCAACGAACAATTGCAGTTTGTTTTGTAAGTAGGCGCTTACATCAATAATTTACTCCAGAGCAATGCGTACAGGTTTATCAAGACGTCCGCTGACACCCATCAGCAGGAAAGCCACCAGAACAATGAGGGCGCCAATCCACGGCGTCTGCGCCAAACCGTAATGCTCCACCGTTTGCCCGCCAATCACGGAGCCCAGCGCAATACCAATGTTAAACGCCGCAATGTTCAGACCTGACGCCACATCTACCGCATTAGGCGTGAATTGTTCCGCTTTCTGTACCACGTAGACCTGCAACCCTGGTACGTTACCGAAAGCAAAGATCCCCATCACCAGAATGGTAGCCAGCGCGGCATACTGCGTGGAAGCCGTCACCTGGAAGACCATCAGCAGAACAAACAGTGCGGCGAAAATGAATTTCAGCGCCGGCACGGCGCCATGCTTATCCGCCAGTTTACCGCCCCAGATATTGCCGATAGCCACTGATACGCCATACCCCAGTAAGATCCAGCTTACCGCTGCCGGGGAGAATCCCGCCAGATCCTGCATCATTGGCGCCAGGAAGGTGAATGCCGTGAATACCCCGCCGTAGCCCAGCGCCGTAACGGCGTAAATCAGCAACAGACGAGGATGAGTCAGTACTTTCACCTGGTCACGAATGCTGGCGGCCGCCCGACCGGGAATATTGGCCGGAATCAGCAATTGACTGCTCATCAGCGCAATCACGCCTAACAGTGATACCGCAAGGAAGGTCTCACGCCAGCCAAAATGCTGACCGATAAATGTTCCCAGCGGCACGCCCGTGACCAGCGCTACCGTTAAACCACCAAACATAATAGCGATCGCAGAAGCCGCTTTCTCTTTTGGCACCAGACTTGTCGCGATGGTAGATCCAATCGAGAAGAACACGCCGTGCGCCAGGCCCGTCAGCAGACGGGCGACGATTAATGTCATATAGCCCGGTGCCTGCCATGCCAGCAAATTCCCCGCCGTAAACAAGACCATCAGCGCGACCAGTAACTGTTTACGCGGCAGGCGTCCGGTCAGCGCGGTCAGCACCGGCGCGCCAATAGCCACACCCAGCGCATAGATTGAAACCAGCATTCCGGCGGAAGGTAACGAAACAGCCAGTTGTTGTGCAATGGTCGGCACCAGGCCGACAATCACAAACTCAGTCGTACCGATAGCGAAAGCACTTATTGTCAGTGCAAATAAAGCGAGAGGCATACATAACTCCATAACAGCAGTAATCAGATGACACGCAGTATGCCTGGATGTTTTAATGACAAAAATAGCCAAAATATCAATTTAATTTTGCTTCAGGAGCAAAAATGAAAGCCACCTCCGAAGAACTCGCAATTTTTGTCGCTGTCGTGGAAAGCGGCAGCTTCAGCCGGGCGGCAGAGCAGCTTGGACAGGCCAATTCCGCTGTCAGCCGGGCAGTTAAAAAGCTGGAGATGAAGCTCGGCGTCAGTCTGCTTAATCGTACGACCCGACAGCTGAGCCTGACTGAAGAAGGAGAGCGATACTTCAGGCGCGTGCAGCAGATACTGCAAGAAATGGCCGCCGCAGAAACGGAAATCATGGAGTCGCGTAATACCCCGCGCGGCTTACTGCGTATTGATGCGGCAACGCCGGTAATGCTGCATTTCCTGATGCCGCTGATTAAACCTTTTCGTGAACGGTATCCGGAAATAACGTTGTCTCTTGTCTCCTCAGAAACGTTCATCAATCTTATTGAACGAAAAGTGGATGTTGCGATACGCGCAGGCACGTTGACAGATTCAAGTCTGCGCGCGCGTCCGTTATTTACCAGTTATCGTAAGATTATCGCTTCACCGGATTATATTGCCCGTTTTGGCAAGCCAGAGACCGTTGAAGAGTTAAAACGGCATCTGTGCCTGGGGTTCTCAGAACCTGTTTCGCTCAATACCTGGCCGATTGCCTGTAGCGACGGGCAGCTCCATGAGATCAAATGTGGGATTTCTTCCAACAGCGGGGAAACGTTAAAACAACTTTGCCTGAACGGTAACGGCATTGCATGTCTTTCAGATTATATGATTGATAAAGAGATCGCGCGGGGAGAACTGGTGGAACTGCTGGCCGATAAACGTCTGCCGGTAGAAATGCCTTTCAGCGCCGTTTACTACAGCGATCGCGCCGTCAGCACACGCATTCGGGCATTTATCGACTTTTTGAGCGAATATATAAGAACAGCCCCCGCAGGAGCTGTGAAAGAGGGTTAAAGGTACAAAGGATCGGGTAATTAATCCCAGGCAGGAGCCAGTCCTTCCGGGCTAACCAGACGATCGTTGCAGTCCAGTGCCGCGATCGCATTTTTATCTTCGGCATCCAGATGCAGATCCTGCGCCAGCAGGTTGCTTGCCAGGTTTTCACGCCTGGTGGATGAAGGGATCACCGAGTAACCTTCACCCATTGCCCATGCCAGAATAACCTGCGCCGGGGTCGCATTATGTTTAGCCGCAATGCGCGCAATCACTTCATCTTTCAGCGCCTTACCGTATGCCAGCGTCATATAAGAGGTGATATGGATACCGTGCGCTTTCGCCCAGTCAACCACCTTACGATTCTGCAGATACGGAGATAGCTCAATCTGGTTGGTGGCGATATTGTCTGCGCCCACCGCGGCAATAGCCTTTTCCATCAACGGAATGGTGAAGTTTGAAATGCCAATTTCGCGAGTCAGCCCTTGTTTTTTAGCTTCAAGCAATGCCTGCATAAATTCTTCGACAGACACGGCATCACCCGGAGATGGCCAGTGGATCAGCGTCAGATCGACATAATCGGTACGCAGTTTTTTCAGGCTCTCTTTCAGGCTTGGGATTAGCTTGTCTTTGCTAAGGTTTTCAATCCAGATCTTGGTGGTGATGTACAGCTCATTACGTGGTACACCGCTTTCAGCAATCGCCTGTCCAACAGCCGCTTCATTATCATAGATCTGTGCAGTGTCGACAGCACGGTAGCCCAGTTCAAGCGCCGTTTTAACAGAAGCGATAACCACGTCGTCTTTCAGGCGAAAAGTACCTAAACCGAATGCAGGGATAGTCATAGAATTCCTCTTTTTAATCACTATGTTCGTTAACTGAGGGAATTATGACCTTCAGCGCTTTGTAGAAAAAGAGCGAGAAATGCAGAGGATTTTTGCGAATTGAGCAATAATTAAATGACATGCAAAGAAAAAGCCCTGAGCTAATGCTCAGGGCTCTTAATAAGTGGCGGAACGGACGGGACTCGAACCCGCGACCCCCTGCGTGACAGGCAGGTATTCTAACCAACTGAACTACCGCTC
>NZ_JAMNDD010000022.1:0-32306 GCF_051812965.1 Salmonella sp. NW1250
TTTTCTCTTCAACCGACCGGCTGTTTGTGTGAAGTGATTCACATCCGCCGTGTCGATGGAGGCGCATTATAGGGAGTTCTCTGCTGACCGCAATAGAAAAATTGCAGAAAAATGACTGTTTGCTGCATTCCCCAGCAAAACCCTTGGTTATACCCATTTACGCACAGACTTATCCACAAAATTCGCGTTCATTTCTTGGATCTTCTCACTCTGCAAACGATCTTTCAGGGATAAAAGCGGGGCCAGAATTTAAAAAGAAAAATTCGCGAGCGTTGCGCAAACGTTTTCGTTACAATGCCCCCGCAAAACAAGGATGCCCCGTAAGGGGCGTTAGCTGAGTTTTTACGCAAGAATTCAGCTAACGCTCTCTGTAATAGTCAAATCCAGGGGATTTACCATGCAACAACGTCGTCCAGTCCGCCGCGCTCTGCTCAGTGTTTCTGACAAGGCCGGTATCATCGAATTCGCCCAGGCACTTTCCGCACGCGGTGTGGAGCTGCTGTCTACGGGGGGCACCGCCCGCCTGTTAGCAGAAAAAGGCCTGGCGGTGACCGAAGTTTCCGATTACACCGGTTTCCCGGAAATGATGGATGGACGCGTAAAGACCCTGCATCCAAAAGTCCACGGCGGCATCCTCGGTCGCCGCGGCCAGGACGATGCCATTATGGAACAGCACCACATCGCCCCTATCGATATGGTTGTCGTTAACCTGTATCCGTTCGCCGAAACCGTAGCACGCGAAGGCTGCTCGCTGGAAGATGCGGTAGAGAACATCGATATCGGCGGCCCGACCATGGTGCGCTCTGCTGCTAAGAACCATAAAGACGTGGCCATCGTGGTGAAGAGCAGCGACTACGACGCCATTATTAAAGAGATGGATGCCAACGAAGGCTCTCTGACCCTCAACACCCGTTTCGATCTCGCGATTAAAGCCTTCGAACACACCGCCGCCTACGACAGCATGATCGCCAACTACTTCGGCAGCATGGTTCCGGCCTACCACGGTGAAAGCAAAGAAGCCGCCGGTCGCTTCCCGCGTACGCTGAACCTGAACTTCATTAAGAAGCAGGATATGCGCTATGGCGAGAACAGCCACCAGCAGGCTGCCTTCTATATAGAAGAGAATGTGAAAGAAGCGTCCGTTGCCACCGCACAACAGGTTCAGGGCAAAGCGCTTTCCTACAACAACATCGCTGATACCGACGCGGCACTGGAGTGCGTGAAAGAGTTCAACGAGCCAGCCTGCGTAATCGTCAAGCACGCTAACCCGTGCGGCGTGGCGGTAAGTACCTCTATTCTCGACGCTTACGATCGCGCCTATAAAACCGACCCGACCTCCGCGTTCGGCGGCATTATCGCATTCAACCGCGAGCTGGATGCCGAAACCGCGCAGGCCATCATCTCCCGTCAGTTCGTGGAAGTGATCATCGCCCCATCCGCAAGCGAAGAAGCACTGAAGATCACCGCAGCTAAGCAGAACGTCCGTGTTCTGACCTGCGGCCAATGGGCAAGCCGCGTTCCGGGCCTGGATTTCAAACGCGTTAACGGTGGCCTGCTGGTTCAGGACAGGGATCTGGGTATGGTGAGTGAAGCTGAACTGCGCGTGGTTTCTAAACGCCAGCCGACCGAGCAGGAGCTGCGCGATGCGCTGTTCTGCTGGAAAGTGGCGAAGTTCGTGAAATCCAACGCCATTGTGTATGCCAAAGAGAACATGACTATCGGCATAGGCGCAGGCCAGATGAGCCGCGTGTACTCCGCCAAAATCGCTGGCATTAAAGCAGCTGACGAAGGTCTGGAAGTGAAAGGCTCCGCGATGGCTTCCGACGCGTTCTTCCCGTTCCGCGATGGTATTGATGCCGCTGCCGCCGTTGGCGTGAGCTGTGTGATCCAGCCTGGCGGTTCTATCCGTGATGATGAAGTCATTGCCGCTGCCGATGAACACGGTATTGCGATGATCTTCACCGACATGCGCCACTTCCGCCATTAATTCAGGGAGCAGACGATGAAAGTTTTAGTCATTGGTAACGGCGGTCGCGAACACGCGCTGGCCTGGAAAGCCGCACAGTCGCCGCTGGTTGATACCGTTTTTGTCGCACCGGGTAACGCCGGTACCGCGCTGGAGCCCGCGTTGCAGAACGTGGCTATCGGCGTCACCGATATTCCGGCGCTGCTGAGCTTTGCCCGGGACGAGAAGATTGATCTGACCATCGTCGGCCCGGAAGCGCCGCTGGTGATTGGCGTGGTCGATGCGTTCCGCGCGGCGGGCCTGAAGATCTTCGGCCCAACCGAAGGGGCCGCGCAACTGGAAGGCTCCAAAGCGTTCACCAAAGATTTCCTCGCTCGTCACCAGATTCCGACGGCGGAATACCAGAATTTCACCGAGATTGAGCCAGCCCTGGCTTATCTGCGTGAGAAAGGCGCGCCGATCGTCATCAAGGCCGATGGTCTGGCCGCCGGTAAAGGCGTTATCGTGGCGATGACGCTGGAAGAAGCAGAAGCAGCCGTTCATGACATGCTGGCCGGTAACGCCTTTGGCGACGCGGGTCACCGCATCGTGATTGAAGAGTTCCTCGACGGCGAGGAAGCGAGCTTTATCGTGATGGTCGACGGCGAGCACGTTCTGCCGATGGCCACCAGCCAGGACCACAAACGCGTGGGCAATGGCGATACCGGCCCGAATACCGGCGGTATGGGGGCCTACTCACCGGCGCCGGTGGTGACTGATGAAGTGCACCAGCGCACCATGGAACGCATCATCTGGCCAACCGTGAAAGGCATGGCGGCGGAAGGTAACACGTACACCGGCTTCCTGTATGCGGGTCTGATGATCGACAAGCAGGGCAACCCGAAAGTTATCGAGTTCAACTGCCGCTTCGGCGATCCGGAAACCCAGCCGATCATGCTGCGCATGAAATCGGATCTGGTGGATCTTTGCCTGGCCGCCTGCGACGGCAAGCTGGATGAGAAAACCTCCGAGTGGGACGAACGCGCTTCATTAGGCGTGGTGATCGCCGCGGGCGGTTATCCGGGCAGCTACAACACTGGCGATGAGATCCACGGCCTGCCGCTGGAATCCTCCACTGACGGCAAAGTCTTCCACGCTGGCACCAAACTCGCCGATGACGACCGCGTGTTGACCAGCGGCGGACGCGTCCTGTGCGCCACCGCGCTGGGCCACACCGTGGCTGAGGCGCAGAAACGCGCTTACGCCCTGATGACCGACATCCGCTGGGACGGCAGCTTCAGCCGTAACGACATCGGCTGGCGCGCCATCGAGCGTGAACAGAACTAACGGCTGAGTTTAGCCAGCAGCGTTTTGCGCGTAATGCCCAATTGACGGGCGGCTTCGGTTTTGTTGCCGCCCGTTTTTTCCAGCGCCGCCAGAATCACCTCTTTTTCGACGTCCACCAGCGGTTGGATCTCACCACTGTATTCCGTTTTTATCGGCGTCGCGGCAATAGCGAGAGGCAATTCGCGTTCAGAAATGTATTCTCCCGTCAGTAACACCACCGCTCGTTCGATAGCGTTTTCCAGCTCACGGATATTACCCGGCCAGTCGTAGTGGATCAGCAGATCCATCGCCTGCGGCGTAAACCCCTTCACCGCTTTGCGGTTACGTTCGGCAAAACGCCGCAGAAAATGGTCTGCCAGTAGCGGAATATCTTCCCGACGCTGGCGCAAAGAAGGCATTTCAATCGCCACCACATTCAGGCGGTAATAGAGATCCTGGCGAAAGCGACCGGCACTCACCTCTTCCGCCAGGTCGCGGTGGGTAGCGGCAATTAACCGAACATCCACAGATATCGTCTGGTTACTTCCCACGCGTTGCACTTCGCGCTCCTGAATCGCCCGCAGCAAACGTACCTGCATTAACGGCGAGATATCGCCGATTTCATCAAGAAACAATGTCCCGCCGTCAGCTTCGACAAAGCGTCCCTCCCGACGTTTATCCGCACCGGTAAACGCGCCTTTTTCGTGGCCGAACAGCTCGGACTCCAGCAGCGATTCATTAAGCGCGGCGCAGTTGAGCGTGACCAGCGGTTTGTCGCTCCTGGCGCTACAGGCGTGTAGCGCCCGCGCCACCAGCTCTTTACCCGTGCCGGAGTCTCCGTGAATCAATACCGTGGCGTCTGATGGTGCGACCATCGCGATTTCATTCAATAAATGTTGCATCGCCGGGCTGCTACCAATCATGCCAAATTGCGCAGCCGACGCCGATGGCAATTCAGCGCCCGTTTCCCGCGTATGCGCCAACGCCTTTTCCAGCGTCTCCTGCAGACGGTCAAAATCCAGCGGTTTAATTAAATAGTCGAGCGCGCCGGCTTTCAACGCCTCTACCGCCGTTTCCACGCTGGAGAATGCCGTCATAATCAAAATCGGAATGGCGGGGTTGAGCGCTTTAATCTCCTTCAGCGTGGCGATACCGTCCATCTCCGCCATACGCACATCGCACAGTACCAGATCAAAGACTTTCTCACGCACCTGAGCCAACGCATCATGCCCACTGTAGGCCAGAGCGACGTTATAGCCCCAGCCCCGAAGCAGCGCCTGTAAAATCGTGCAGTGGCTTACATCATCATCCACAACCAGAATATCGATTTTTCCGCGTATCACCCTTGTTAATCCTGTTGTCTCGCTATCACTGGCAACCAGATAGTAAAGACCGCGCCTTTACCCTCAATACTTTTCACCTTAATCGCGCCGCCATGCTGTTCGATGATATTTTGCACCACCGCCAGCCCCAGGCCTGTCCCGTCAGCTTTGGTCGTAAAATAAGGCGTAAAAATCGCCTCCAGCTGATCCGGGGCGATCCCTTTCCCGCTATCGGTAACAGTGATGATAACGCGGTCGGTCCCACTTTCTTTTGCCTCTACGGTAATCGTTCCCTGGCGGCCAATCGCATGAATAGCGTTCAGGTACAGATTCAACAGCACCTGAGTCAGCCTGTCCGGGTCAGCCTGAATACGCTTAAGCGTCTCATTCGCCGTGAATCTCAACTGAATCTCTCTGCTTTGGGCATCCTGACTGACCAGATTCAGGGAGTGAGTAATAATATCATTGAGGTTAACCGCCTGGAGCGTCAGATGCGCGGGCTTTACCAGTTCGAGCAATTCGCTTACCACCCGGTTCAAACGGTCGGCCTCTTTGGCCATCACCTGCGCCAGTTCATGCGACTCGCCGCCGGCAGGCGTGCGCTCGGCAAAGTATTTCGCCAGCCCTTTGATGGACGAGAGCGGGTTACGAATTTCGTGCGCGACGCCCGCCGCCAGATGCCCCATCGCCACCAGCTTTTCTTTACGCTTCATTGCATCAAGCAGTTCTCTGTGCGAGCGCTGATAACGCTGATGCCAAAAAAACGCCAGTAACGTTGCCAACAGCACCGCCGCTAACGCAGACAAAACAATCAGCGTATTACGCCACTCCCTTGCCTGTGTCGCGGCCAGCTCGCTGGCGTCAAAGGCAATAAAAATAGTTTGTTTCGCTGGTTCGTCGTCATTGGCGCTACGCGCCATGCCGTGCCCCCTCATACCGTGACCTCTCATACCGAAAAGCGGCTGGAACTGACGGTAAATTTCCAGCGCAGGTATCGTCTCGCCGTTAGCAGCAACGTCGACACGCCGCCAACGCTCCTGCGGCCCGGGGTTTAGTTGATGCATTTCAGATGTGGAATAGAGCGATTTGCCCACCATGCCAGGGTTGCTATGAGTGATGATTACCCCCTGCGCATCCGTTACAGCGAACCACAACACGCCTGGCTGACCCGCCATCTCTTCCAGCAATGTCTGCTGCTGCGCGTGATGCATCCGCATTCCCATACCTACTCGCGTGCCGGACTCCAGAGCGCGAATGAGTACATTTCCCTTTTCCAGCAGCGTCTGCCTGGCGGCAGCGCTCTCACGGCCATAGTCGCGAATGACCATAATGGAAAATAGCCCCACCAGAATGAAGATCGCCACAGGTAACAGTCGACTCAACCACGTTGCAGCAGCATCTTTATGTAATCGTATAAAACTCACAGGCTTCCCCGGCTCGTTTTTATTTTCCTTACTTAAGCAGAGATCATGCCATTCTTCGCTCCGCATAACCGCGCGGTGTCGCACACCCTTTCGGATACTAGTGGGTAAAAATGACTCGCCAGGCGGGTCATGCGAGTCATTTTTACTCGCTTTTTGCCGCCTGAAGCGGGTTAACTCGCTGCCCGACAAGGAATAGTTACCTGGCACGGAAGATGCAAGAGAGAGGATAAGATGAGCAACAGGAGAACGCAAAATGAAACGGAACAATAAATCAGCTATCGCGCTAATCGCCCTCTCTCTTTTGGCCCTGAGCTCCGGCGCCGCCTTCGCCGGGCATCACTGGGGCAACAATGACGGTATGTGGCAACAGGGAGGTAGCCCGTTAACCACGGAACAGCAGGCGACGGCGCAGAAGATTTATGATGATTACTATACGCAGACCAGCGCGCTGCGCCAGCAACTGATATCCAAACGTTATGAATACAACGCGCTACTGACCGCCAGTTCGCCGGATACTGCGAAAATTAACGCGGTTGCCAAAGAGATGGAGTCATTAGGCCAGAAGTTAGATGAGCAACGCGTGAAACGGGATGTCGCGATGGCGCAGGCTGGCATACCACGCGGCGCAGGAATGGGCTATGGCGGTTGCGGCGGCTATGGCGGCGGTTATCATCGCGGCGGCGGTCATATGGGTATGGGAAACTGGTAAAGCATGTTTGCCGAATGGCGGCTTCGCCATTCGGTATTCCATCAAAAGGTTTTCGCTTGCGGCTGCCAGTGACAGAAATCTGAATTCGCCACCAGCAAAAGTTGCGATCCTTCCGGCGCCTCCAGCCATGCTACGCTCACCTCTACCGATGAGTGGTTCTGGCGGCGCTCAATGTGGCTTATTGCCCAGGAATCCAGATCCGGTTTCAGCGTTTCACCTTCACAGGTGGTTACCGTATGGTCGGCGTGCCAGCGTCCCTGGCGTAGTATGACCCGCCCCAGGCGCAAGGCGTCGCTGGTCTGACGGATTTGTTCGGCGCGATAGCGATACAAGGCAATCTGATCGTTGGAAAGCTGCTGCTTCTGCCCCCCGACTTCACGCTGCATAAAACTGAGTTCGCCATGAGCGTCGAAACGCGCGCGAATATGTTCTGGCGGTTTGCTGTAAATATTGAGTTCAATAAGCGAAAGCGTATCACCCTGCCAACGATATTCGCTGGTCGTCGTGCTGCCGCTATGCCACGGGCTAAAAACAGAAAGCAGATGGACTTCATCGTTCGTATCTTTACGCCAGATACGCACCGCGCCGTGATCGCCGGCAAAGCCGCTGGCAGTAAACGGAGGCGGTGAAGCGTTATGACTGCAGGCAGTCAGCAACAGCGCGCCAGAAAACAGAAACGCGCGACGCCAGACGGACAAAAGGGGCTGACGAGCCCCTTCGATAAAACTGTTCACAGCTACGCGTCTTACTTAACTGCGTCTTTCAGAGCTTTACCAGAAACAAACGCCGGTACGTTAGCGGCGGCGATTTTGATTTCTTTACCGGTCTGTGGGTTACGGCCAGTGCGCTCAGCACGGTGGTTCACTTTGAAGGTACCGAAACCAACCAGTTGTACAGCATCGCCTTCTTTCAGAGACTCAGTAATAGCAGCCAGAGTGGATTCCAGAGCAGCTTTAGCCTGGGTTTTGGACAGTTCTGCTTTGTCTGCAATTACATCAATCAGTTGAGTCTTGTTCATAAGTTATCCTTACAATGTGTTTATCGCTTGCTAAGCATCGAGTGCGACGGAAATGCCAGAAAAGCACTCTCCTGCATACACGCACCGATAGCCACTTTTTTTCGCCTCCCAAATGTAGACCAGACGGGGGGCATAAGGGAAGCCTTATGGCACGACAAATCAGACGTTAAATCACGTTTTCTGGTGTCATTGCTGAAAATTTATACCGATATTGCTCTCACCAGCCTCGCGCAGGTCTGCCCTGAGCCCTTTTATCAGTTCAATATCGCGTTCTTCGCAGTCGGCTAAAAGTCGGAATATTTCCCACTGAATATCCCATTCCTGTTCAACGGCAGGGTTCGTTTTGAGCTCCTCATCGGTCATTTCCCGACCAGCCTGAGTCATTTCCAACATCGCCACCGTAGTAATGGAAGTCTTACTAACCTCAATAGCGTGTTCCAGCGTTTCGCCGCTAAGACGAGAATGCATTAATTCGCTTAATGCGACGCAGGCATCAATCGCCGGGTAAACGCCGTACAGATCATAGTCGTCAGCTGCCGGAATTGCCTCTTCAAACTTCTCCAGTTGGCTATCGAAATTGACCTTTGCATCTTTCACCGTCAGGGTTTCCCAGATCAGATCCAGAATGCGACGGTAGATCTGTCCGTCGCCGAATTCCGTCTGCTTGCAAAACATGGCGTAGTTCGGGTACATGCGCTCGCACAAGCAGGCCATAAAGGTAACGTGCTGCCAGCTTTCCAGCCGCTCCAGACGCAAATGAATCGGGTTTTGTAACATGATGGAATCTCGAATCGGAAATTAGCGGCAGTTTACCTGAATCAGCGCTGAATTTCTTGCCAACGAACAAACGCCGGACGTCCGGAAGCGACGGCATCCGCCCAGCGCGTCGGCTCCGGCAGGCGATACCCTTTCATACAGCGCTGTACCCACGCCAGCGCGCTGTCAGTACTGACCCGGTGCCCCGTCGCGATAAACAGCGGATTACAGCGCGCCTTGCTGCGCCATACCCACGCCAGTTGCTCGCCTTTATCCATTAAGGGGCTAAGTGCGCCAGGTTCGGTGGAAAGTGGCTCAAATTTACCGCATAGCCGTTTTTTCGCTACGCCGATGGTCGGCACGTCCACCAACAGTCCAAAATGACTGGCGACGCCAAGCCGACGCGGATGCGAAATACCGTGACCGTCCACAAACAGCAAATCGGGCTTTTGCGAGAGCTGTTCCCACGCCGCCAGCAGCGCAGGATATTCACGAAAAGAGAGGAAGCCGGGGATATACGGCATGGTGGTGGCAATACGCGCCACCTTGTACTCGACCAGTTCAAGCGACGGATATTTCAGCAACACCATCGCCGCCCGCGTCACCTCGCCCCCCTGCTCAAAACCGACGTCCGCCCCGCCGATAAACGCTGGCGGATCTTTGTCCAACCGATCTTCGCGGCAAACCGATGAAGCAAGTTCTATCTGTTGAGCGCGTAGCGACGCGAGATCCATACTAACTCCTTAGCTGTGATACTGCGCAGAAAGTCGGTGCACTGCCTCCACAAATGCGCCAGCATGTTCTGGCGGCACATCCTGATGGATGCCATGTCCAAGGTTAAAGACGTGCCCTTCTCCCTGACCGAAACCAGCAAGTATAGTCGCTACCTCGTCTTCGATCCGTGCCGGCGGCGCATACAGCATCGAGGGGTCCATATTGCCCTGCAGCGCCACTTTATGGCCAACGCGACGGCGCGCATCGGCGATATCTGTCGTCCAGTCGAGACCCAGCGCGTCGCAGCCGGTTTCCGCCATCGCCTCCAGCCACTGACCGCCACCTTTAGTGAACAGCGTTACCGGCACGCGGCGACCGTCGTTTTCACGCAGCAGGCCATCGACGATTTTATGCATGTAGTAGAGGGAGAATTGCTGGTAATCGCGGCCAGTCAGCACGCCGCCCCAGGTGTCGAAAATCATCACCGACTGCGCGCCCGCTTTGATTTGCGCGTTGAGGTACAGCGTGACGCTTTTCGCCAACTTATCCAGCAGCAGATGCAACGCCTGCGGGTCAGCGTACATCATCTTTTTAATCACCGTGAAGGCTTTGCTACTGCCGCCTTCCACCATGTAAGTCGCCAGCGTCCACGGACTGCCGGAAAAGCCAATCAGCGGAACCTCGCCTTTTAGTTCGCGGCGAATCGTACGCACCGCATTCATCACATAACCCAGTTCATCTTCCGGATCGGGAATGGGCAGCTTATCGACATCGGCTTTGCAGGTGACAGGAGCCGTAAAGCGCGGGCCTTCCCCGGCTTCAAAATAGAGCCCCAGGCCCATCGCGTCCGGAATCGTCAGGATATCCGAGAAAAGGATCGCCGCATCAAGCGGATAACGGCGCAGCGGCTGTAAAGTGACCTCGCAGGCCAGTTCGGCATTTTTGCACAGCGACATAAAATCGCCCGCCTTAGCGCGAGTGGCTTTGTACTCCGGTAGATAACGGCCCGCCTGGCGCATCATCCACACTGGCGTAACATCAACGGGCTGGCGTAGCAGCGCACGTAGATAACGATCGTTTTTGAGTTCGGTCATTTTTACATTCCTTTAGCGTTGATGCGCCCAGTGTAACATGTTAATCATATTCAGCCCGACACATTGCCACCGTATCTTCGATCAAACGGCGCGCGACGGTGCCCGGCGGCGGCAGTAGCGGCAGATCGTCGTAACGGTACCAATTTGCTTCCAACAGTTCTTTCGGGTCGATGACAATCTCGCCGCTGTCATACTCCGCCATGAAAGCAGTCATCAGCGACTGCGGGAAAGGCCACGGCTGGGAAGTCACATAGCGCAGATTTTTCACCTTAATGCCGCTCTCCTCCATCACTTCACGCGCGACCGCCTGTTCTAAGGTTTCGCCGACTTCAACAAACCCGGCCAGCACGGTATGCACGCCGTTGCGGTGGCGAACGTGCTGGGCCAACAGGATGGAATCCTCACGGCGGATCGCGACGATAATGCAAGGGGCGATTTGCGGGTAGTAACGCTCGCGGCAATGGCTGCACAGCATCGCCCATTCGGTTTTACTCGGGTGCATAGGGTGCCCGCAATAGCCGCAAAATTTATGCGATCGGTAAAACTCCGCCAACTGTACGCCACGTCCCGCCAGTTGGAACAGCCCTGCATCCTGATCGATAACCTGGCGAACCGATCCCATATCATGGCGTCGATGCTGTAACACCAGCCAGACGGGCTCGCCTTGCCATTCACCTATCCGGAGTGCGCGCTGCCCCACAAGATCGAAATTTGCCGCCAGCCCGTGTGGTAATTCCCCATACGGCAACCATAATTTTTGTTCATGGCTGACGATCCACCAGCCACTCTCTAATTTTTCAATTATACGATCCATAGCTCTTGCACTACCTTTGCTTCACTGGCATGTTGTTAACATTATTTTTACATTCATGGCGAGCAGCCTTTATCTAACTTGCGGAGACAATCATGCTAAACCAGCTGGAAAACCTGACGGAGCGCGTTGGCGGAAGCAACAAACTGGTCGATCGCTGGCTGGATGTACGTAAGCACCTGCTCGTGGCTTACTACAATCTGGTTGGCATTAAGCCTGGCAAAGAATCGTACATGCGGCTGAATGAAAAAGCGCTGGATGATTTTTGTCAGAGCCTAGTCGATTACCTTTCCGCCGGGCACTTCAGTATTTATGAACGTATTCTCCATAAATTGGAAGGAAACGGTCAGCTTTTACATGCGGCAAAAATCTGGCCGCTGCTGGAAGATAATACGCAGCGCATTATGGATTATTACGACACCAGCCTGGAAACTGCCATCGATCACGATAATTGTCTCGAATTTCAACAAGCTCTGTCAGATATCGGCGAAGCGCTGGAAGCCCGCTTTGTGCTGGAAGACAAGCTGATTATGCTGGTGTTTGACGCGATGCACGACGGCGCCAGAGTCAAACGTCCCGCTTGAGTTCTGCGCGAGTAACAGGTAGTTTACTTCAGTCCCCTCTTCGGAGGGGCGGTTATCTTGTCGGAGTGCTAATTTTCCACAAAAGCGTTCGTGATGCGTCAAGGCGGCAAGTCGGTGAGTCTCCAGGAGCTTACATAAATAAGTGACTGGAGTGAGCGGACGAAGCCAACGAAGAGGCAGCGCGAAGGATGAAGTGGAAAAGGCTGAGACCGTTAATTCGGGATCCGCGGAACCTGATCAGGTTAATACCTGCGAAGGGAACAAGAGTAATTCTGCTTTATGCTGCTGCCTTTACGGGCGGCGCACATCCATTACTCCATCCGTCGTCTGACAAGCCACGTCCTTAATTTTTTGGAATGAGCTATGTCTACAACAACGTTAACCCGCCGCGAGCAGCGCGCTAAAGCCCAGCATTTTATCGATACGCTGGAAGGGACTGCCTTTCCCAACTCGAAACGCATCTACGTGACCGGTTCGCAGCATGATATTCGCGTACCGATGCGCGAAATTCAACTTAGCCCAACGCTCATCGGCGGCAGTAAAGACAACCCGCAGTTTGAAGAGAACGAAGCCGTGCCGGTGTACGACACCTCCGGCCCCTATGGCGATCCTGAGGTGGCGATTAACGTCCAGCAGGGTCTGGCGAAACTGCGCCAGCCATGGATTGACGCACGTAACGATAGCGAAGAATTAGACGACCGTAGCTCGGCTTATACCAGAGAACGTCTGGCCGACGATGGCCTGGACGATCTGCGTTTTACCGGCCTGCTGACGCCGAAACGCGCTAAAGCGGGCAAGCGCGTCACCCAGTTACACTACGCCCGCCAGGGGATTGTCACCCCCGAAATGGAGTTCATCGCCATCCGTGAAAACATGGGCCGCGAGCGCATTCGCAGTGAAGTGCTGCGCCACCAGCATCCGGGGATGAACTTTGGCGCGCGCCTGCCGGAAAACATCACCCCGGAATTCGTGCGCGATGAAGTCGCCGCGGGCCGCGCGATTATTCCCGCCAACATCAACCACCCGGAATCCGAGCCGATGATTATCGGCCGCAACTTCCTGGTGAAGGTCAACGCCAATATCGGCAACTCGGCGGTGACCTCCTCTATCGAAGAAGAGGTGGAAAAACTGGTGTGGGCGACGCGCTGGGGGGCGGATACGATAATGGACCTCTCCACCGGCCGCTATATTCACGAAACCCGCGAATGGATCCTGCGTAACAGCCCGGTACCGATCGGCACCGTCCCGATCTACCAGGCGCTGGAAAAGGTCAACGGGATCGCCGAAGATCTTACCTGGGAAGCGTTCCGCGACACGCTGCTGGAGCAGGCAGAACAGGGCGTCGACTACTTCACCATTCACGCGGGCGTGCTGCTGCGCTACGTGCCGATGACCGCCAAACGCCTGACCGGCATTGTCTCACGCGGCGGTTCGATCATGGCGAAGTGGTGCCTCTCGCATCACAAAGAGAACTTCCTGTTCGAACATTTCTGCGAGATTTGCGAAATCTGCGCCGCCTACGACGTTTCCCTGTCGCTGGGAGACGGCCTGCGTCCCGGCTCCATCCAGGACGCCAACGACGAAGCGCAGTTCTCCGAGCTGCATACGCTGGGCGAATTGACCAAAATCGCCTGGGAATACGACGTGCAGGTGATGATTGAAGGCCCGGGCCACGTACCGATGCATATGATTCAGCGCAACATGACCGAAGAGCTGGAGAGCTGCCACGAAGCGCCGTTCTACACTTTGGGGCCGTTGACCACCGACATCGCGCCGGGCTATGACCACTTCACCTCCGGGATCGGTGCCGCGATGATCGGCTGGTTTGGCTGCGCTATGCTGTGTTATGTGACGCCGAAAGAACACCTCGGCCTGCCGAACAAAGAAGATGTGAAGCAGGGGCTAATCACCTACAAAATCGCCGCCCACGCCGCGGATTTAGCCAAAGGACATCCGGGCGCACAGATCCGCGATAACGCCATGTCGAAAGCGCGCTTCGAATTCCGCTGGGAAGACCAGTTTAACCTCGCGCTCGACCCGTTCACCGCCCGCGCTTATCACGATGAAACCCTGCCACAGGAGTCCGGCAAAGTGGCGCACTTTTGCTCGATGTGCGGGCCAAAATTCTGCTCGATGAAAATCAGCCAGGAAGTCCGCGATTACGCCGCCGCGCAAGCCATTGAAGTCGGCATGGCGGATATGTCGGAGAACTTCCGCGCCAAAGGCGGCGAAATTTATCTCAAGCGGGAGGAAGCCTGATGTATCAGCCTGATTTCCCGACCGTGCCGTTCCGCCTCGGGCTTTACCCGGTGGTGGACAGCGTTGCATGGATTGAGCGTCTACTGGAGGCGGGCGTACGCACGATCCAGCTGCGTATCAAAGATAAGCGCGATGAAGAGGTAGAAGCCGACGTTATCGCCGCCATCGCGCTGGGGCGTCGTTATGACGCCCGGCTGTTTATCAACGATTACTGGCGGCTGGCAATTAAGCACCGCGCTTACGGCGTGCATCTGGGCCAGGAAGACCTTGAAACCACCGACCTGAAAGCGATTCAGGCGGCGGGCTTACGCTTGGGCGTATCGACCCACGATGATATGGAGATAGACATCGCACTCGCCGCTAAGCCGTCTTATATCGCACTCGGCCACGTCTTCCCCACGCAAACCAAGCAGATGCCTTCCGCCCCGCAGGGACTGGCGCAGTTAGCCAGTCATATTGAACGACTGGCGGATTACCCGACCGTCGCGATCGGCGGCATCAGCCTTGAACGCGCTCCGGCGGTGCTGGCGACCGGCGTCGGCAGCGTGGCTGTGGTTAGCGCCATTACCCAGGCGGCAGACTGGCGTGAAGCCACCGCGCAACTGCTGGCAATCGCGGGAGTCGGCGATGAATGACCGTGACTTTATGCGCTACAGCCGGCAAATCCTGCTCGGCGATATCGCCATTGAAGGCCAGCAACAGCTGCTCGCGAGTCATGTCCTGATCGTGGGTTTAGGTGGGTTGGGATCACCCGCCGCGCTGTATCTGGCGGGAGCAGGTATCGGCAAACTAACGCTGGTAGACGATGACGACATTCATCTGAGCAATTTGCAGCGCCAGATTCTATTTACCACCGATGATATCGCGCGTTCAAAATCTCAGGTTGCCCAGCAGCGCCTGACACAGCTCAACCCGGATATCGAACTGGTATCACTCCAGCAGCGACTAAAAGGCGAGGCACTGCGGCATGCGGTAGCACGCGCCGATGTGGTGCTCGACTGTACCGATAACATGGCAACGCGCCAGGAAATTAATGCCGCCTGCGTGGCGCTCAACACTCCGTTAATTTCCGCCAGCGCCGTCGGCTTTGGCGGCCAGCTAATGGTCCTCACGCCACCGTGGGAACAAGGCTGTTACCGCTGCCTGTGGCCGGACGATGTCGAGCCTGAACGCAACTGCCGTACCGCCGGTATCGTCGGACCGGTTGTTGGCGTGATGGGCACCTTGCAGGCGCTGGAGGCGATTAAATTACTCAGCGGTATTGAGACGCCCAGCGGAGAGCTACGCCTGTTTGACGGTAAAACCAGCCAGTGGCGCAGCCTGGCGCTGCGTCGTGCCAGCGGCTGTCCGGTATGCGGAGGGCGACATGCAAATTCAATTCAATGACGAGCCGATGCAGTGCGCCGACGGGCAAACCGTCAGCAGCCTGCTCGCTACGCTTAATCAGCTCAAACCGGGCGCAGCGTTGGCGCTCAATCAGCAGATCCTGCCGCGCGAGCAGTGGGAACAGCAAATCGTGCAGGAAGGCGACCAGATCCTGCTTTTTCACGTTATAGCAGGAGGTTGAGATGTTACGTATTGCCGACAAAACGTTTGATTCACATCTGTTCACCGGCACCGGAAAATTTGCTTCGTCGCAGTTGATGGTCGAGGCGATTCGCGCCTCCGGCAGCCAGTTGGTGACACTGGCGATGAAGCGCGTGGACCTGCGCCAGCACAACGACGCTATCCTCACGCCGCTGATTGAAGCGGGCGTCACGCTGCTGCCCAATACCTCCGGGGCGAAAACCGCCGAAGAGGCGATCTTCGCCGCCCAGCTAGCGCGCGAAGCGCTGGGCACAAACTGGTTGAAATTAGAAATCCACCCGGACGCCCGCTGGCTATTGCCGGATCCGATCGAAACGCTAAAAGCCGCCGAGGCGCTGGTGAAGCAGGGTTTTGTGGTGCTGCCCTACTGCGGCGCGGATCCGGTGTTGTGCAAGCGTCTGGAAGAGGTCGGCTGCGCGGCGGTAATGCCGCTTGGCGCGCCTATCGGTTCGAATCAAGGGCTGGAAACCAAAGCGATGCTGGAGATTATTATCCAGCAGTCCACCGTACCGGTGGTGGTTGATGCGGGCATTGGCGTCCCCAGCCATGCCGCTCAAGCGCTGGAAATGGGCGCTGATGCGGTGCTGGTTAACACGGCGATTGCCGTGGCGGACGATCCGGTGATGATGGCAACCGCTTTCCGCCTGGCTGTAGAAGCCGGATTACTGGCGCGTCAGGCGGTGCCAGGAAGCAAAAGTTCGCAGGCCAGCGCCACCAGCCCGCTCACCGGGTTTCTGGAGGCGTTAGCATGAAAACCTTCAGCGACCGTTGGCGGCAACTGGAGTGGGACGATATTCGCCTGCGCATCAACGGTAAAACTGCCGCCGACGTGGAGCGCGCGCTGAACGCCGCACATCTTAGCCGGGACGATTTGATGGCGTTGCTCTCCCCCGCCGCCGCCAATTATCTGGAACCGATGGCGCAGCGGGCACAAAGGCTGACCCGACAACGCTTTGGCAACACCGTCAGTTTCTACGTGCCGCTTTATCTCTCAAACCTCTGCGCCAATGACTGTACCTACTGCGGTTTTTCGATGAGCAACCGCATTAAGCGTAAAACGCTGGATGAGGTGGATATTCAAAGGGAGTGCGATGCTATCCGTAAACTGGGCTTTGAGCATCTGTTGCTGGTGACTGGCGAACATCAGGCCAAAGTAGGAATGAACTATTTTCGCCGCCATTTACCGGCTATCCGCCGTCAATTTTCATCATTACAGATGGAAGTCCAGCCCTTGTCGCAAGAAAACTATGCGGAGCTCAAAACGCTGGGGATCGATGGCGTGATGGTTTATCAGGAAACTTACCATGAGGCAATCTATGCACAGCATCACCTGAAGGGAAAGAAACAGGACTTTTTCTGGCGGCTGGAAACGCCGGATCGGTTAGGCCGGGCAGGTATCGACAAAATTGGTTTAGGCGCGCTAATCGGGCTTTCCGACAGCTGGCGGGTTGATTGCTATATGGTGGCGGAGCATCTGTTGTGGATGCAGAAACACTATTGGCAGAGTCGCTATTCTGTTTCCTTCCCGCGTCTGCGTCCGTGTACTGGCGGTGTGGAACCCGCATCTGTGATGGATGAAAAGCAACTGGTGCAAACTATTTGCGCTTTCCGGTTATTGGCACCGGAAATTGAATTATCACTCTCCACCCGCGAATCGCCGTGGTTTCGAGACCATGTGATTCCTCTGGCAATCAACAACGTCAGCGCCTTCTCAAAAACGCAGCCCGGCGGCTACGCTGACGATCATCCGGAACTTGAGCAGTTTTCTCCCCACGATGCCCGTCGGCCTGAAACCGTAGCAAGCGCGTTAAGCGCGCAAGGATTGCAGCCCGTCTGGAAAGACTGGGACAGTTGGCTGGGGCGCGCTTCGCAAATGCGGTGAACCCGTATGTAAACGCATTAGTATTTCACAAGCGAGTACGTAATGTGAAAAACGGGAGATTGTTATCGACCTCCCGTTTTTTTATGTCCGTTCTGAACAGCACTGCGATTTTAAAGCTGGTTGTAGTAGAGAAAACTGAGCAACAAATATTTTTTCGCGGAAATTTGATAGTTTATGTCAATATTTTATGTATTCAATAGCATGATTATTGCCATTTCCGCTACTGCACATGCCTCGCCCATGAACTTTGCGTAAACTGACTGGTATTCATTATAATGTTATCATGCTTAAACTCAATAAAATCGCAAAAAGAATTATAATCTTCATTTAAAGAATAATTAAAATGTTTTCTAATTCCATTACATACACCATCGGAATAGGGATCAGCATCAAATTTAGTATGCATTATTTCCAATCCAGCAAGTAAAGCCGGGTGGTTATTGCGATCAACAGCTATTATCCCGTTTTCCATAGAAGCACGGCCATCTATCCTTTCTACATGAACAGCGATTCCATCCGGAATATATATACCCCCCAATTTTTCCGTGATAATCATATCAGCATCGAGATATATACACCCACTATTTGTTGATAAATCATAACACCCAACCTTATCCGCCTCCAGGAATAACTGACCAGCCTTTAACATAGCCATATTCCTGTAAAAATCAAACCATACATGGCCTTTATCCAGTAAGTAAGATTTAATTAATGAATCATTATCCTCTTGAATATCACTCAATTCTTTTTTCAATAGCTGCAGTAAATGACAATCCCTTTTTTCTTCTGGCATGGATTCTTGCTTAGAAATATTTTCCATATAAATTTCTGATAATTTTTTATCGTACATGCTAAAGTCAATATCATTTCTATATATGACTTTTATGTTTTCATAGTCATACTCAAGTTTTGAAAAAGCATCCTTTTGTCCCGGAAAAAAATCACCATCTACAAAAATACCTATAAGACGTTCTTTTTCAATTGTTGCTGCTTTAATGATATTGTTAAGGTAGGGGTTTTTCTCTGTGTTAATTATAGGTATATCATTTTTCCCAAAGCGAGCAGGATTCCGCTCAAACCACTGGAAAAGAAGAGGGGTTTTCTCATCTAAAAAGCACAAGGGATAATCTTTTCCATTAAAAGTTGTAAACTGAATGTCCCTGTCGGTAACAGTTTTAACCAATTCATTTTTTGAAAGCGCGGGAACATATCTATTTAATGGTGGGATCATAACAATTAAATGCTCCATACTTACTTCATTACATATTTTACATGATGATTATTAGCACATGGTTTTTAGCGTTGCAATCGCTGTCAGCTAAAAGATGTTAAACTAAGCATTAACCGATGGATACATAAATATCCTACTAGTGAGCAATTAAATAAATAATTTATTAAATTTATTTTTATTCCACAAATGGCATCATATTTATAATTCCTGTAATAAGAGCAAACAAAGACCTTAATGGAATTAAATACTCCATTTAATGATTTAAAATTTCCCGCGTAAACAACCAATAAAACAGGTTTATCATTTAATGTATGAACAGCAGGCATTTTATAATGGCGGGCCAATAGACTTTAATAACTTAGATTTATGGGATAAATTTAAAGTCACATTTGGACTCAATGTTACAGAAAAAACCAAACCCAATGGTAAAAAATTTCAATTTTGAGTATTGTGGATTCTCTACTTTTATTACGCCGGTTGATGGCGTTGACGGGATTTTAGCAAAGTGGTTCTCAAACAAACATAATGTAATTGTCCCAACGCCTTATACATTCGGTCAGGACCCCATTCCTTGCGTCAATGTTTATCGTAATACAAAAGCAAAATTTGTTATGGCTAACGGCGGTAATAGTCTTCCCTGTGCGATGGCAAAATATAATGCAAAAACTGGACAATTTATTCATATAACCAGTGATAGTGAGTTTTCACCAATAATACGAGAAACAAGAGTCATAAAAAATAATTCATTTATTCATTAAATTTATAATTACAGATAAAATCAAGAGCCAGCATGGCATTGAAAAATAAAATACGGCTTTTTTATCCGCGCTGGTTTTGACTTGATGAAGAATAACGGTGGCGACAATAATAATAAGACAATAAATAAATATAAGTAATGATTTATGGTGAAGTATATATAACGATAGAAACAATAAAAAAGCGGACAGAACGTTTGAAATGGTTATCTTTTTTGTAAATACCAAAAGACTAAACATTAAATAGATTAATGAAATAATCGCTGGCATTTTCTTCCCTTGTAGGCAAGCGACCCGGAATTCGGTATCCAGCATGAAGCTGGTGGAGGGATAAATACCCCTCCACCATTTAACGATTACTCGTTATCAGAACCGCCCAGACCTGCGTTCAGCAGCTCTGCCAGGCTTGCAGATGCATCTTCCGCAGTGACCTGCGGTGTTGCTGGCTGCTCGCCCGCGGCACGACGGCGCATACGATCCTGGTGGTACGCATAACCGGTACCGGCCGGAATCAGACGACCCACGATAACGTTCTCTTTCAGGCCGCGCAGTTCGTCGCGTTTACCCGCAACGGCTGCTTCGGTCAGGACACGCGTGGTCTCCTGGAACGATGCGGCAGAGATGAACGATTCGGTTGCCAGAGACGCTTTGGTGATACCCAGCAGATCGCGGGAGAAGGTAGCCCCCACTTTGCCATTCGCTTCCAGCTCGCGGTTAGCGATCTTGACGCGGGAGTATTCAACCTGTTCGCCTTCCAGGAAGTCGGAACTACCGGCGCTTTCGATGGTAGCTTTACGCAGCATCTGACGAACGATAACTTCGATGTGTTTATCGTTAATCTTAACGCCCTGCAGACGGTATACATCCTGAACTTCGTTAACAATGTAACGCGTCACAGCATGAACACCACGCAGACGCAGAATGTCGTGCGGCGCTTCCGGACCATCGGAAATCACATCACCACGTTCTACACGTTCCCCTTCGAACACGTTGAGCTGACGCCATTTCGGAATCATCTCTTCGTACGGGTCACTACCATCAACCGGCGTGATCACCAGACGACGTTTGCCTTTGGTTTCTTTACCGAAGGAAACGATACCTGCGATTTCAGCAAGGATTGCCGGCTCTTTCGGACGACGCGCTTCGAACAGATCCGCAACGCGCGGCAGACCACCGGTAATATCCTTGGTACCGCCGGATTCCTGCGGAATACGCGCCAGGGTGTCACCAGAACTGATCTGTACGCCATCTTCCAGCTGTACAATCGCTTTACCCGGCAGGAAGTACTGCGCAGGCATATCGGTACCCGGGATCAGAACGTCATTACCCTGAGCATCAACGATTT
This sequence comes from Salmonella sp. NW1250, assembly GCF_051812965.1. Lineage (NCBI taxonomy): Bacteria > Pseudomonadati > Pseudomonadota > Gammaproteobacteria > Enterobacterales > Enterobacteriaceae > Salmonella > Salmonella sp. NW1250. The sequence goes on from NZ_JAMNDD010000022.1 coordinate 20,763, forward strand.
TCAGCGCCGGACGCAGATCTTTACCACCGGTAGTACGTTCAGCCGAATCCAGAACCACCAGCGAAGACAAACCGGTCAGTTCGTCGGTCTGACGCGTAATGGTCTGACCGTCGATCATGTCAGTGAAGCGGATGAAACCACTCACTTCGGTGATAACCGGCATGGTGTGCGGGTCCCAGTTTGCCACGGTTTCGCCGCCGGCAACCTGCTCGCCATCACCTTTCGCCATGACAGCGCCATAAGGCACTTTATAGCTCTCTTTGGTACGACCGAATTCGTCGATCAGCTTCAGTTCGGTGTTACGAGAAGTGATAACCAGTTTACCGCTGGAGTTCACAACCGACTTCACGTTGCTGAGCTTGATGCTACCTTTGTTTTTCACCTGGATGCTGGATTCAGCAGCCGCACGCGATGCCGCACCACCGATGTGGAACGTACGCATCGTCAGCTGTGTACCCGGTTCACCGATGGACTGTGCCGCGATAACGCCGATAGCTTCACCTTTGTTGATGATGTGGCCACGCGCCAGGTCACGGCCATAGCAGTGTGCACATACACCAAAGTCGGTGTCGCAGGATACAACGGAACGCACTTTAACGGCGTCAACGGAGTTTGCTTCCAGCAGGTCACACCACTGTTCGTGCAGCAGCGTGTTGCGTGGAACCAGAATGTCCGCGGTACCCGGTTTCAGCACATCTTCCGCCGTCACACGACCCAGAACGCGGTCACGCAGCGGCTCTTTCACGTCGCCACCCTCGATAACCGGGGTCATCAGGATACCTTCGTGCGTACCACAGTCATCTTCGGTCACCACCAGATCCTGCGCGACGTCAACCAGACGACGGGTCAGATAACCGGAGTTCGCGGTTTTCAGTGCGGTATCTGCCAGACCTTTACGCGCACCGTGGGTGGAGATGAAGTACTGGAGTACGTTCAGACCTTCACGGAAGTTCGCGGTGATTGGCGTTTCGATGATGGAGCCATCCGGCTTCGCCATCAGACCACGCATACCGGCCAGCTGACGAATCTGCGCCGCAGAACCACGCGCACCGGAGTCGGCCATCATGTAGATGCTGTTGAAGGAAACCTGCTGCTCTTCCTGGCCGTCACGGTTAATCACGGTTTCGGTTTGCAGGTTATCCATCATCGCTTTGGATACACGATCGTTCGCCGCAGCCCAGATATCGATAACTTTGTTATAGCGTTCGCCAGCGGTTACCAGACCAGACTGGAACTGCTCCTGGATCTCAGCAACTTCAGCTTCCGCCTCAGAGATGATCTCGTGTTTTTTCTCCGGGATGACCATGTCATCAATACCAACGGACGCACCTGAACGCGCTGCATAAGCAAAGCCGGTGTACATCGTCTGGTCCGCAAAAATAACGGTCGGTTTCAGGCCCAGAATACGGTAGCAAGTGTTCAGCATTTTGGAGATCGCTTTCTTGCCCAGCGCCTGGTTGACGATGGAGAAAGGCAGACCTTTCGGTACGATCATCCACAGAATGGCGCGACCAACGGTCGTGTCTTTCAGGCTGGTGTGCGCAACGAATTCGCCGTTTTCATCTTTTTCATATTCAGTGATACGCACTTTAACGCGCGCATGCAGAGAGGCCAGACCTGCGCGATAGATACGCTCAGCTTCTTTCGGGCCAGTCAGCACCATGCCTTCGCCTTTGGCGTTAACACAGTCACGGGTCATGTAGTACAGACCCAATACCACGTCCTGAGACGGAACGATGATAGGTTCGCCGTTCGCCGGAGACAGGATGTTGTTGGTAGACATCATCAGCGCACGCGCTTCAAGCTGGGCTTCCAGCGTCAGCGGTACGTGAACAGCCATCTGGTCACCATCGAAGTCGGCGTTATATGCCGCACAAACCAGCGGGTGCAGCTGGATAGCTTTACCTTCGATCAGTACCGGTTCAAATGCCTGGATACCCAGACGGTGCAGAGTCGGCGCACGGTTCAGCAGTACCGGGTGTTCGCGGATCACTTCGTCCAGGATATCCCAAACGACAGCTTCTTCACGCTCAACCATTTTCTTCGCGGCTTTGATGGTGGTGGCCAGGCCACGCAATTCCAGTTTGCCGTAGATGAACGGTTTGAACAGCTCCAGCGCCATTTTCTTCGGCAGACCGCACTGGTGCAGACGCAGGTATGGACCTACGGTGATAACAGAACGACCGGAGTAGTCAACACGCTTACCGAGCAGGTTCTGACGGAAACGACCCTGTTTACCTTTGATCATGTCGGCCAAAGATTTCAGAGGACGCTTGTTAGAACCGGTGATCGCACGACCGCGACGACCGTTATCCAGCAGGGCGTCAACCGCTTCCTGCAGCATACGTTTTTCGTTACGTACGATGATGTCCGGTGCAGCCAGATCCAGCAGACGCTTCAGACGGTTGTTACGGTTAATGACGCGACGATACAGATCGTTCAGGTCAGAAGTCGCGAAACGACCACCATCCAGCGGAACCAGCGGACGCAGATCTGGCGGCAGAACCGGCAGAACGGTCAGGATCATCCACTCTGGCTTGTTGCCAGACTGTACGAAGGCTTCCAGCAGTTTGATACGCTTGGTCAGCTTCTTACGCTTGGTTTCGGAGTTGGTTTCGTTCAGCTCTTCGCGCAGAGTTTCACACTCTTGCTCCAGATCCATGCTCTTCAGCAGGGCCTGGATAGCTTCCGCACCCATCTTCGCGTCGAATTCGTCACCGAACTCTTCCAGCGCGTCCAGATACTGCTCTTCAGTCAGGATCTGTTGACGTTCCAGGTTGGTCATACCGCCTTCGATAACCACATAAGATTCGAAGTACAGTACGCGTTCGATATCGCGCAGCGGCATATCGAGCAGCAGACCGATACGGGACGGCAGCGATTTCAGGAACCAGATGTGAGCAGTCGGGGACGCCAGCTCGATGTGGCCCATACGCTCACGGCGTACTTTGGTCTGGGTCACTTCAACGCCGCACTTCTCACAAATAACACCACGGTGTTTCAGGCGCTTGTATTTACCGCACAGGCACTCGTAGTCTTTTACCGGCCCAAAGATACGGGCGCAGAAAAGGCCGTCACGCTCAGGTTTGAACGTACGGTAGTTGATGGTTTCCGGCTTTTTAACTTCACCGAAAGACCATGAACGGATCATGTCTGGCGAAGCCAGAGCAATTTTGATCGCATCAAACTCTTCGGTTTTAGTCTGCGCTTTCAGAAACTTTAATAAATCTTTCACGGATTTGCTCCCGTCGGAGTTAGCACAATCTGGTGTCGGGTTTTACCCCGACACCAGTGACCTGTTTGAGCGAGAATTACTCGTCTTCCAGTTCGATGTTGATGCCCAGCGAGCGGATCTCTTTCAACAGAACGTTGAAGGATTCCGGCATACCCGGTTCCATCTGATGGTTGCCGTCCACGATGTTCTTATACATCTTGGTACGACCGTTCACGTCATCAGACTTAACGGTGAGCATTTCCTGCAGGGTGTAGGCGGCGCCGTAAGCTTCCAGCGCCCACACTTCCATCTCCCCGAAGCGCTGACCACCGAACTGCGCCTTACCACCCAGCGGCTGCTGAGTAACCAGGCTGTAAGAACCGGTAGAACGCGCATGCATCTTGTCATCAACCAGGTGGTTCAGTTTCAGCATGTACATGTAACCGACGGTTACCGGACGTTCGAACTGTTCACCCGTACGGCCATCGAACAGGGTGATCTGACCGGAGGTCGGCAGGTCGCCCAGTTTCAGCAGCTCTTTGATTTCCGCTTCTTTCGCACCGTCAAACACTGGTGTGGCAATCGGCATACCTTTACGCAGGTTTTCTGCCAGACGCAGCACTTCATCATCGCTGAAGGTGCTCAGGTCGACTTTCTGACGAACGTCGGCGCCCAGATCGTAGGCACGCTGGATGAATTCGCGCAGTTTGGCAACTTCCTGCTGCTGTTTCAGCATGGCGTTAATCTTGTCGCCAATACCTTTCGCAGCCATACCCAGGTGGGTTTCAAGGATCTGACCGATGTTCATACGAGACGGTACGCCCAGCGGGTTCAGTACGATGTCGACCGGCGTGCCGTTTTCATCGTAAGGCATGTCTTCGATCGGGTTGATCTTAGAGATAACACCCTTGTTACCGTGACGACCTGCCATCTTATCACCCGGCTGGATACGGCGTTTAACGGCCAGATAGACCTTCACGATCTTCAGCACGCCCGGCGCCAGATCGTCGCCCTGGGTGATTTTACGGCGCTTCGCTTCAAGTTTTTTCTCGAACTCGTGTTTCAGTTCGTCATACTGCTCAGCCAGTTGTTCCAGCTGATTTTGTTTCTCTTCGTCGGTCAGACCGAGTTCCAGCCAGCGGTCGCGCGGCAGTTTGTCGAGCTTCTCAGCTTCAACGCCGCCGGACACCAGCACCGCACGGATACGGCTAAACAGGCCCGCTTCGAGGATCTGCAGTTCTTCAGACAGGTCTTTTTTCGCCTGCTTGAGCTGCATCTCTTCGATTTCCAGAGCACGTTTGTCTTTTTCTACGCCATCGCGAGTAAAGACCTGAACGTCGATAACCGTACCGGAGACACCGTTAGGTACGCGCAGAGAAGAGTCTTTAACGTCAGACGCTTTCTCACCGAAGATCGCACGCAGCAGTTTCTCTTCCGGCGTCAGCTGGGTTTCACCTTTCGGCGTCACCTTACCGACCAGAATGTCGCCGCCGGTCACTTCCGCGCCGATGTAAACGATACCGGATTCATCCAGTTTGGAGAGCGCAGCTTCACCCACGTTCGGGATATCAGCGGTGATCTCTTCCGGCCCCAGCTTGGTGTCACGGGACACGCACGCCAGTTCCTGAATGTGGATGGTGGTGAAACGGTCTTCCTGAACCACACGCTCGGAAACGAGGATGGAGTCTTCGAAGTTGTAGCCGTTCCACGGCATGAACGCCACGCGCATGTTCTGACCGAGCGCCAATTCACCGAGGTCGGTGGACGGACCGTCTGCCAGCACGTCGCCGCGTTCAACCGGCTCGCCCAGAGACACACATGGCATCTGGTTGATACAGGTGTTCTGGTTAGAGCGGGTGTATTTGGTCAGGTTATAGATGTCGATACCCGCTTCGCCCGGGTACATCTCGTCTTCGTTAACTTTGATAACGATACGGGATGCATCCACGTACTGAACAGTACCGCCACGTTTAGCTACTGCAGTAACACCGGAGTCGACGGCGACAGCACGTTCCATACCGGTACCCACCAGCGGCTTATCAGCACGCAGAGTCGGAACCGCCTGACGTTGCATGTTCGCACCCATCAATGCACGGTTGGCGTCATCGTGTTCCAGGAACGGGATCAGGGACGCACCGACGGAGACCACCTGCTGGGTGGAAACGTCCATGTAGTCAACCTGGTCACGGCTGAACAAGCTGGATTCGCCTTTGCTACGGCACGTTACCAGGTCTTCTACAAAGTGGCCTTCGTCATCCAGGTTGGAGTTCGCCTGAGCGATAACGTAGTTGCCTTCTTCGATAGCAGACAGGTAATGAATTTCGTCAGTGACCACGCCATCAACCACACGACGGTACGGCGTCTCAAGGAAGCCATATTCGTTAGTCTGTGCGTACACGGACAAGGAGTTGATCAGACCGATGTTCGGACCTTCCGGCGTTTCAATAGGACATACGCGACCGTAGTGCGTCGGGTGTACGTCTCGAACTTCGAAGCCTGCGCGTTCGCGGGTCAGACCGCCTGGGCCGAGTGCGGAGATACGACGTTTGTGCGTAATCTCAGACAGCGGGTTGTTCTGGTCCATAAACTGAGACAGCTGGCTGGAACCAAAGAACTCTTTCACTGCGGCGGAAATCGGCTTGGCGTTGATCATATCCTGAGGCATCAGGGTATCCAGATCGCCCAGAGACAGACGCTCTTTCACCGCACGCTCTACACGCACCAGGCCAACGCGGAACTGGTTTTCCGCCATTTCGCCGACGGAACGGATACGACGGTTGCCGAGGTGGTCGATATCATCCACTTCGCCTTTACCGTTACGGATATCGATGAGCTTCTTCATGACATCAATGATGTCGTCTTTGCTCAGGATACCGGAACCTTCGATTTCGTCGCGCAGCAGAGAACGGTTGAACTTCATACGACCCACCGCAGACAGGTCATAGCGGTCTTCGGAGAAGAACAGGTTCTCGAACAGGCTTTCAGCCGCTTCGCGTGTCGGCGGCTCACCAGGGCGCATCATGCGGTAGATTTCTACCAGCGCGCTCAGACGATCGTTGGTTGGGTCGACGCGTACCGTTTCAGAAATGTACGGGCCGTGGTCCAGATCGTTGGTAAACAGCGTTTCGATACGCTTGTGGCCGGACTGGCTAAGCTTAGCCAGCAGATCCAGGCTCAGCTCCATGTTCGCCGCGCAGATCAGCTCGCCAGTGGATTCGTCAACGTAGTCTTTAGAGACGACTTTACCTGCGATGTACTCAACCGGAACTTCGATATGCTTGATATCGTCTTTTTCCAGCTGACGGATATGACGCGCGGTAATGCGACGGCCTTTTTCAACGTACACCTTGCCGTTAGCTTCGATATCGAACGACGCGGTTTCGCCGCGCAGACGTTCTGGAATCAGCTCCATCTGCAGCTTGTTGTCGCGAATTTCGAAGACGACTTTCTCAAAGAACAGGTCAAGGATCTGCTCAGTGGTGTAGTTCAGCGCACGCAGGATGATGGTCGCAGGCAGTTTACGGCGACGGTCGATACGCACGAACAGGTTGTCCTTCGGATCGAATTCGAAGTCCAGCCAGGAACCACGGTAAGGAATGATGCGCGCGTTATACAGCACTTTACCCGAAGAGTGGGTTTTACCTTTGTCGGAGTCAAAGAAGACGCCCGGACTACGGTGCAGCTGAGAAACGATAACACGCTCAGTACCGTTGATAACAAAGGTACCGTTGTCGGTCATGAGCGGAATTTCGCCCATGTAGACTTCTTGTTCTTTAATGTCTTTAACGGTGCCTTCCGGCGCTTCGCGCTCGTAGATCACCAGACGCAGTTTTACGCGCAGCGGTGCGGAATAGGTCACGCCACGGATCTGACATTCCTGAACGTCAAACACCGGTTCGCCAAGGCGGTAGCTGACGTACTGCAGCTCGGAATTACCGCTGTAGCTCTGAATCGGGAACACGGAACGGAAGGCTGCTTCCAGGCCGTACTGCCCTTCAGGATCTTGCTCGATAAACTTCTGAAACGAGTCAAGCTGGATAGAAAGGAGATAAGGTACATCCAGAACTTGTGGACGTTTACCAAAATCCTTACGAATACGTTTTTTCTCGGTATAGGAGTAAACCATAGGGTTCCTCAGCTCGCTGACAAGTCGACCCATCTGTCCTGCGGGGGACAGTTTGTGCAACACTATTTTGTTGACCGGAAAATGGATACTTTCCGCAATGCCTGTTGCTATCACGCTTAAACCATTTCATTGCGATTTACACAGAACGTACGCTCTGTCGCAGTATATTAAGTCGTCGATAGAAACAAGCATTGAAAGGCACAGCAGTAGTCAAACAGTGTGAAACGCTACTGGCGCCTTACAGCGCAAAAAGGCTGGTGACTAAAAAGTCACCAGCCATCAGCCTGATTTCTCAGGCTGCAACCGGAAGGGTTGGCTTATTTAACTTCAACTTCAGCGCCAGCTTCTTCCAGAGATTTTTTCAGTGCTTCAGCGTCATCTTTGCTCACGCCTTCTTTCAGAGCGGCCGGAGCAGATTCTACCAGGTCTTTAGCTTCTTTCAGACCCAGGCCAGTTGCGCCACGTACTGCTTTGATAACAGCAACTTTGTTAGCGCCAGCAGCTTTCAGAATTACGTCGAATTCAGTTTTTTCTTCAGCAGCTTCAGCCGGGCCAGCAGCTACAGCTACAGCAGCAGCAGCGGAAACACCGAATTTTTCTTCCATTGCAGAAATCAGTTCTACAACGTCCATTACGGACATAGCGGATACTGCTTCAATGATTTGATCTTTAGTGATAGACATTTAAATTGTTCCTGAATATCAGAATAAGTTTATACGTAAGCAAATGCTTGATAAAGACAACTGCGATTACGCAGCTTCTTTTGCATCGCGTACAGCAGCCAGTGTGCGAACCAGTTTGCCAGCCGAAGCTTCTTTCATGGTTGCCATCAGGCGTGCAATTGCTTCTTCGTAGGTCGGCAGAGTTGCCAGGCGGTCGATCTGAGACGCCGGGATCAGCTCACCTTCAAAGGCTGCAGCTTTGACCTCAAATTTTGCATTCGCTTTCGCGAACTCTTTGAACAGACGAGCAGCAGCGCCCGGGTGTTCCATAGAGTATGCAATCAGGGTCGGACCAACAAACGTGTCTTTCAGGCACTCGAACTGAGTACCTTCAACGACGCGGCGCAGCAGGGTGTTACGAACAACACGCATGTATACGCCAGCTTCACGACCTGCTTTACGCAGTTCAGTCATTTTATCTACAGTTACGCCACGGGAATCCGCAACTACTGCAGACAGCGCGCCTTTGGCTACTTCGCTGACTTCAGCAACAATCGCTTGTTTGTCTTGAAGATTTAAAGCCATTAGCTTTGCTCCTGGATGTTTGCCGGAACTCATGTTCCGGAACTCACTTCACTCATCTCAACGAGAAGAGCGTCTTAATACGGTGAGCAGAAACAAGCCAGAGTATCAAAAATAATCTTAGCGTTCTGTCACCGTCTACGCAGGGGATTAAGCCTCTTGCGAGACGCCTGCGGTCTTCGACGGAGGCCTGGATAGGCCAGGCTCCAACGAACAAATTCTTTCTATGACTTCGTCCTTTGAACCGCACCTGTGTTAGCTGCGCTCGTTCACACCAGTCACATAGTTAACTATGCTCCTGGCGATTCACTCACTTGCTGCCTTGCTGCAATTCAAATGACTCGCATAGTGCTCTGTTATATTTCAACAGAATCGTGGGGGTAAGATTGTAGACAAAATCACCGCCCACGTAAAGACTAATCTTAGTTCGCAGATGCGCTCAGACCAGCCTGATCAACGGCAACGCCAGCACCCATGGTGGTGGAGATGCTAACTTTCTTGATGTACACGCCTTTCGCCTGGCTCGGTTTTGCTTTTTTCAGCGCAACCAGCAGAGCTTCCAGGTTTTCTTTCAGTTTGTCAGCGTCAAAGTCCACTTTACCGATGGTGGTGTGGATGATGCCGTTTTTGTCGTTACGGTAACGAACCTGACCTGCTTTAGCGTTCTTAACCGCTTCAGCAACGTTCGGAGTTACGGTACCGACTTTCGGATTTGGCATCAGGCCGCGCGGACCCAGAACCTGGCCCAGCTGGCCAACAACGCGCATTGCATCCGGGGATGCGATAACAACGTCGAAGTTCATTTCGCCTTTCTTGATCTGGTCAGCCAGATCTTCCATACCTACCAGCTCAGCGCCAGCAGCTTTAGCTGCTTCAGCGTTCGGGCCCTGGGTAAATACGGCAACGCGAACAGAACGGCCAGTACCGTGCGGCAGTACAGTCGCGCCACGAACGTTCTGGTCAGATTTACGAGCGTCGATGCCGAGGTTAACGGCAACGTCAACGCTTTCGTTGAATTTAGCAGTGGCCAGCTCTTTCAGCAGGGCAATAGCTTCGTTGATGTCGTACTGTTTGGTCGCATCAACTTTTTCACGGATCACGCGCATACGCTTGGTCAGTTTAGCCATTTCTTAGTCCTCCACTACCAGGCCCATGGAACGTGCAGTACCTTCGATGGAGCGAGTCATCGCTTCAATGTCGGCACCAGTCATGTCGGCAGCTTTGGTCTGCGCGATTTCCTGCAGCTGAGCGCGGGAAATTTTACCTACTTTGTCTTTGTTCGGCTTGCCGGAACCAGACTTGATACCAGCCGCTTTTTTCAGCAGAACAGCTGCCGGAGGCGTTTTGGTAACGAAGGTGAAAGAACGGTCAGCGTAAACGGTAATAACAACCGGAATCGGCAGACCTTTTTCGATGGAATCCGTTTTTGCGTTGAACGCTTTGCAGAATTCCATGATGTTCACACCCTGCTGACCCAGTGCTGGACCAACCGGCGGACTCGGGTTCGCCATACCAGCTGCAACCTGCAGCTTGACGTAGGCTTGTACTTTCTTAGCCATTCTAAATTCCTCGAATTGGGTAGTATCGCTTCAAAGAAGCTCCCCGTGATAAATATCGCTTTATGGGCATAAGGCCCATAAAAACAAAAGGCGCGAAATTGTATGTCAATTTCGCGCCCTATGCAACGATTAGATCGCTGCTTTTTTGATCGCAGCCTTACGCTTTCTCAACCTGGCTGAAGTCCAGCTCTACCGGGGTCGCACGACCGAAGATAGAAACAGACACTTTCAGGCGAGACTTCTCATAATCGACTTCTTCGACAACGCCGTTAAAGTCTGCGAACGGACCGTCGTTAACACGAACCATTTCACCCGGTTCAAACAGAGTTTTCGGCCGCGGCTTATCGCCAACCTGCTGCAGGCGGTTCATGATCGCATCGACTTCTTTGTCGCTGATCGGCGCCGGACGGTCAGAGGTACCGCCGATAAAGCCCATCACACGCGGCACGCTACGCACCAGGTGCCAGCTTGCGTCGTTCATGACCATCTGGACCAGAACGTAACCCGGGAAGAATTTGCGTTCGCTTTTGCGACGCTGGCCGCCACGGATCTCAACGACTTCTTCAGTCGGCACCATGACTTCGCCAAACAGCTCTTCCATATTGTGTAATTTGATATGCTCGCGCAGCGATGTGGCTACGCGGCCTTCAAAACCGGAAAACGCCTGAACGACGTACCAGCGCTTTTTAGGTGCTTCAGACATCTCAGAACCTCAGGCCAGTGATAAAGGATACCAGGCGAACCAGAATACCATCCAGTCCCCACAGGATCAGTGACATAACTGCGGTAACCGCAGCGACGATCAGCGTGGTGTGCAGCGTTTCCTGGCGAGTCGGCCAAATGACCTTACGGACTTCGGTTCTCGCTTCACGGGCAAAAGCAACGGTTGCTTTACCTTTTGTCGTCAACAGCGCGACACCACCCGCTGCAGCAATCAGAATTACTACGGCCAGCGCACGCAGCGGCAGCATCATGTCGCGATAGAGGTAGTTGCCGACGATTGCGACGATCAGCAATATGGCAACAACTATCCACTTCATCGCTTCCAGGCCGCGCCCGCTCCCTTGAGCTTCGGTATTCGCACTCATAAACCAACCTGTCAGAAGTATTCTACAAACATTTTCACCCCGCAATCGCGAGGCAATCCAAATCGAAACGCTTATTCGCCTTTCGGATTATACGCCCTCTACAGAGCCTGTCTCAGCAATGATTATGACAAATAAAATCACTGATGAGCCAGGTTCTGGTGTGAAAGCGTGCAAAAAGGGCATCAAATGATGCCCTTTTATTGCGCATTGCGTCAAATGTTATCAGCGATTAGCCGAGAACTTTAGCAACAACGCCCGCGCCAACGGTACGGCCGCCTTCACGGATTGCGAAACGCAGACCGTCGTCCATTGC
>NZ_JAMNDD010000023.1:0-26152 GCF_051812965.1 Salmonella sp. NW1250
GCAATGGACGACGGTCTGCGTTTCGCAATCCGTGAAGGCGGCCGTACCGTTGGCGCGGGCGTTGTTGCTAAAGTTCTGGGCTAATTACTCGTTAATTAGTTTTGAATTGAAGAGGGCGCTTCGGCGCCCTTTTTGTTGCCTGCTATTTAGCCGCTGTTATATTTATTCACCCTTTTTAACGCTTCTCCCGTGGCGTAAATCGCTTTGTGCTATTGTAATCATAACCATTCTCATTTACACTTTGTGCGGAAATTGAACGGGAGCAATCATGTACGTTTGTTTGTGTAATGGTATAAGCGATAAAAAAATCCGCCAGGCTGTACGACAATTTCATCCACAGTCATTTCAACAGTTGCGTAAATTTATTCCTGTGGGAAATCAATGTGGTAAGTGTATTCGCGCCGCGCGAGAAGTGATGCAGGATGAGTTAACGCAAATGCCGGAATTTAAAGAGATCGCCTGAGTCACACTCTTTTTTTTGACATCCCTGTAGCCCCATCTACGCTCTAGAGAGTGGAAGCGGAGGGACTATAAAATGAAAGGTGATGTTAAAATCATAAATTATCTCAATAAACTATTGGGAAATGAGCTTGTCGCAATTAATCAGTATTTTCTTCATGCCCGTATGTTCAAAAACTGGGGGCTGACCCGGCTTAATGATGTTGAGTACCATGAATCCATTGATGAGATGAAACACGCCGATAAGTATATTGAGCGTATTTTATTTCTGGAAGGCATACCGAACCTACAGGATCTGGGCAAGCTGGGCATCGGTGAAGATGTCGAAGAGATGCTACGATCGGATCTCCGGCTCGAACTGGAAGGCGCAAAAGATCTACGTGAGGCAATAGCCTATGCCGATAGCGTTCATGATTATGTCAGCCGGGATATGATGATTGAAATTCTTGCCGACGAGGAAGGCCACATCGACTGGCTGGAAACTGAGCTGGATTTGATTGCCAAACTTGGTATGCAAAATTATCTGCAATCACAAATTAAGGTGACCGATTAACCGTCTGGAAAGAAAGCTTTCCAACCTGTTATGAAACCCGCCACCGCCAGCCATGGCCCAAAAGGTAGCGGGTTTATTAATGCCGATTTACCTCTCACCAGTAGCGCGACGCCAAACCTGCCACAGGCCAACATGGCGGCAAGGAAAACCAGTAACGGCAGTGTTTCCCAACAATGCCACGCCCCTAAGGCAGCGAGGTACTTGACGTCGCCATATCCAAGCCCCTCTTTCTGATAACGCAGGCGATAGCCCCAGTAAATTAACGCGAATCCGCCATAGCCGGCGATAGCGCCCCAAAGCGCATCCGGTAAACGCTCCGGCAGGCAAATCTGGTGATAAAGCAGACCACCCCACAGTAATGGACAGGTAAACCGGTCAGGCAGCAGACCGGTACGCGCGTCGTATATGCCAAGTAATAAAGAGAACGACGCATAAAAAATGAGAAAGGGGAGGGCAACAAACATAAGCAAATCCTCGTCAAGGCTTGTGCTCACCTTTATAGATTTATGCGACAGCGACAACGACGTATCGCCAGATTTGCCTGATGCCTTCCAAAGAAAAGATGCGCGTTGCCATCCCATGCGTACCACCTGGAATCATGCTCGCATAAGAATAAAGCGCTTAATTTCTATCCGACACTTGCGTCAGGCTGAGATTTACGTATAATGCGCGGGCTTGTCGTAATTGACGGCAGGTTCGATTTGAACCTCGAATAGCCGATTTGGCTATTTAACAATGCTCCCAATCGGGGAGCTACGTAAGAACGGTTACACTCTCCCATCAATCGTAATGGGTGTGAGGAGTAATCATTTTCGTTTATAAAATAATTGGAGCTCTGGTCTCATGCAGAACCAAAGAATCCGTATCCGCCTGAAAGCGTTTGATCATCGTCTGATCGATCAATCAACCGCGGAAATCGTCGAGACTGCCAAGCGCACTGGTGCGCAGGTTCGCGGTCCGATCCCGCTGCCGACCCGCAAAGAGCGCTTTACCGTTCTGATCTCTCCGCACGTTAACAAAGATGCGCGCGATCAGTACGAAATTCGCACTCACAAGCGTCTGGTTGACATCGTTGAGCCAACCGAGAAAACCGTTGATGCTCTGATGCGTCTGGACCTGGCTGCCGGTGTAGACGTGCAGATCAGCCTGGGTTAATCAGGTCATCGAGCGATTGAGAGGTTGATACAATGATTGGTTTAGTCGGTAAAAAAGTGGGTATGACCCGCATCTTCACTGAAGATGGCGTCTCTATCCCAGTAACCGTAATCGAAGTTGAAGCAAACCGTGTTACTCAGGTTAAAGACCTGGCTAACGATGGCTACCGCGCTGTTCAGGTTACTACGGGTGCTAAAAAAGCTAACCGTGTCACCAAGCCGGAAGCGGGTCACTTTGCTAAAGCTGGCGTAGAAGCTGGCCGTGGTCTGTGGGAATTCCGCCTGGCTGAAGGCGAAGAATACACCGTAGGTCAGAGCATCAGCGTTGAACTGTTTGCTGACGTTAAAAAAGTTGACGTAACCGGTACCTCTAAAGGTAAAGGTTTCGCTGGTACCGTTAAGCGCTGGAACTTCCGTACCCAGGACGCTACTCACGGTAACTCCTTGTCTCACCGCGTTCCGGGTTCTATCGGTCAGAACCAGACTCCGGGCAAAGTGTTCAAAGGCAAGAAAATGGCAGGTCAGATGGGTAATGAGCGCGTAACCGTTCAGAGCCTTGACGTAGTACGCGTTGACGCTGAGCGCAACCTGCTGCTGGTTAAGGGTGGTGTTCCGGGTGCAACCGGTTGCGACCTGATCGTTAAACCAGCTGTGAAGGCGTAAGGGGATAGCAATGGAATTAGTATTGAAAGACGCGCAGAGCGCGCTGACTGTTTCCGAAACTACCTTCGGTCGTGATTTCAACGAAGCGCTGGTTCACCAGGTTGTTGTTGCTTATGCAGCTGGTGCTCGTCAGGGTACTCGTGCTCAGAAGACTCGTGCTGAAGTAACTGGTTCCGGTAAAAAACCGTGGCGCCAGAAAGGCACTGGCCGTGCGCGTTCAGGTTCTATCAAGAGCCCGATCTGGCGTTCCGGTGGCGTGACCTTCGCTGCTCGTCCGCAGGACCACAGTCAAAAAGTTAACAAGAAGATGTACCGCGGCGCGCTGAAAAGCATCCTGTCCGAACTGGTACGTCAGGATCGTCTGATCGTTGTCGAGAAGTTCTCTGTAGAAGCGCCGAAAACTAAGCTGCTGGCACAGAAACTGAAAGACATGGCTCTGGAAGATGTGCTGATCATCACCGGTGAGCTGGACGAGAACCTGTTCCTGGCCGCACGTAACCTGCACAAGGTTGACGTACGCGATGCGACTGGTATCGACCCGGTTAGCCTGATCGCCTTCGACAAAGTCGTAATGACTGCTGATGCTGTTAAGCAAGTTGAGGAGATGCTGGCATGATTCGTGAAGAACGTCTGCTGAAGGTGCTGCGCGCACCGCACGTTTCTGAAAAAGCGTCTACTGCGATGGAAAAAACTAACACCATCGTTCTCAAAGTTGCTAAAGACGCGACCAAAGCAGAAATCAAAGCTGCTGTGCAGAAACTGTTTGAAGTCGAAGTCGAAGTCGTTAACACCCTGGTTGTTAAAGGGAAAGTTAAACGTCACGGACAGCGTATCGGTCGTCGTAGCGACTGGAAAAAAGCTTACGTCACCCTGAAAGAAGGCCAGAATCTGGACTTCGTCGGCGGCGCTGAGTAAGTCGGAGGAGTAATACAATGGCAGTTGTTAAATGTAAACCGACATCTCCGGGTCGTCGCCACGTCGTTAAAGTGGTCAACCCAGAGCTGCACAAGGGCAAACCTTTTGCTCCGCTGGTTGAAAAAAACAGCAAATCCGGTGGTCGTAACAACAATGGCCGTATCACCACTCGTCATATCGGTGGTGGTCACAAACAGGCTTATCGTATTGTTGACTTCAAACGCAACAAAGACGGTATCCCGGCAGTTGTTGAACGTCTTGAGTACGATCCGAACCGTTCCGCGAACATCGCGCTGGTTCTGTACAAAGACGGCGAACGCCGTTACATCCTGGCCCCGAAAGGCCTGAAAGCTGGCGACCAGATTCAGTCTGGCGTTGATGCTGCAATCAAAGCAGGCAACACCCTGCCGATGCGCAATATCCCGGTTGGTTCTACCGTTCATAACGTAGAAATGAAACCAGGTAAAGGCGGTCAGCTGGCGCGTTCCGCTGGTACTTACGTTCAGATCGTTGCTCGCGATGGTGCTTATGTCACCCTGCGTCTGCGTTCTGGTGAAATGCGTAAAGTCGAAGCAGACTGCCGTGCAACCCTGGGCGAAGTTGGCAATGCTGAGCATATGCTGCGCGTTCTGGGTAAAGCAGGTGCTGCACGCTGGCGTGGCGTTCGTCCTACCGTTCGCGGTACTGCGATGAACCCAGTAGACCATCCACATGGTGGTGGTGAAGGTCGTAACTTTGGTAAGCACCCGGTAACTCCGTGGGGCGTTCAGACCAAAGGTAAGAAGACCCGCAGCAACAAGCGTACTGATAAATTCATCGTACGTCGCCGTAGCAAATAATTTTAGAGGATAAGCCATGCCACGTTCTCTCAAGAAAGGTCCTTTTATTGACCTGCACTTGCTGAAGAAGGTAGAGAAAGCGGTGGAAAGCGGAGACAAGAAGCCCCTGCGCACCTGGTCCCGTCGTTCAACGATCTTTCCTAACATGATCGGTTTGACCATCGCTGTCCATAATGGTCGTCAGCACGTTCCGGTATTTGTTTCCGACGAAATGGTCGGTCACAAACTGGGTGAATTCGCACCGACTCGTACTTATCGCGGCCACGCTGCTGATAAAAAAGCGAAGAAGAAATAAGGTAGGAGGAAGAGATGGAAACTATCGCTAAACATCGCCATGCTCGTTCTTCTGCTCAGAAGGTTCGCCTTGTTGCTGACCTGATTCGCGGTAAGAAAGTGTCGCAGGCTCTGGATATTCTGACCTACACCAACAAGAAAGCGGCTGTACTGGTCAAGAAAGTTCTGGAATCTGCCATTGCTAACGCTGAACACAACGATGGCGCTGACATTGACGATCTGAAAGTTACGAAAATTTTCGTAGACGAAGGCCCGAGCATGAAGCGCATTATGCCGCGTGCGAAAGGTCGTGCAGATCGCATCCTGAAGCGCACCAGCCACATCACTGTGGTTGTGTCCGATCGCTGAGACTCTGGAGACTAGCAATGGGTCAGAAAGTACATCCTAATGGTATTCGCCTGGGTATTGTAAAACCATGGAACTCTACCTGGTTTGCGAACACCAAAGAATTCGCTGACAACCTGGACAGCGATTTTAAAGTACGTCAGTACCTGACGAAGGAACTGGCTAAAGCGTCTGTATCTCGTATCGTTATCGAGCGTCCGGCTAAGAGCATCCGTGTGACTATTCACACCGCTCGCCCGGGTATCGTTATCGGTAAAAAAGGTGAAGACGTAGAAAAACTGCGTAAGGTCGTAGCGGATATCGCTGGCGTTCCTGCACAGATCAACATCGCCGAAGTTCGTAAACCTGAACTGGACGCTAAACTGGTTGCTGACAGCATCACTTCTCAGCTGGAACGTCGTGTAATGTTCCGTCGTGCGATGAAGCGTGCTGTACAGAACGCCATGCGTCTGGGCGCTAAAGGTATCAAAGTTGAAGTTAGCGGCCGTCTGGGCGGCGCGGAAATCGCACGTACCGAATGGTACCGCGAAGGTCGCGTACCTCTGCACACTCTGCGTGCTGACATCGACTACAACACCTCTGAAGCGCACACCACTTATGGTGTAATCGGCGTTAAAGTGTGGATCTTCAAAGGCGAGATCCTGGGTGGTATGGCTGCTGTTGAACAACCGGAAAAACCGGCTGCTCAACCGAAAAAGCAGCAGCGTAAAGGCCGTAAATAAGGAGCGTCGCTGATGTTACAACCAAAGCGTACAAAATTCCGTAAAATGCACAAAGGCCGCAACCGTGGTCTGGCTGCAGGCGCGGATGTTAGCTTCGGCAGCTTCGGCCTGAAAGCTGTTGGCCGTGGTCGTCTGACTGCCCGTCAGATCGAAGCAGCACGTCGTGCTATGACCCGTGCAGTTAAGCGTCAAGGTAAGATCTGGATCCGTGTATTCCCGGACAAACCGATCACTGAAAAGCCGCTGGCAGTGCGTATGGGTAAAGGTAAAGGTAACGTGGAGTATTGGGTTGCCTTGATTCAGCCGGGTAAAGTCCTGTATGAAATGGACGGCGTACCGGAAGAGCTGGCCCGTGAAGCATTCAAGCTGGCAGCAGCGAAACTGCCGATTAAAACCACCTTTGTAACTAAGACGGTGATGTAATGAAAGCAAAAGAGCTGCGTGAGAAGAGCGTTGAAGAGCTGAACACCGAGCTACTGAACCTGCTGCGTGAGCAGTTCAACCTGCGTATGCAGGCTGCAAGTGGCCAGCTGCAACAGTCTCACCTGTTGAAGCAAGTGCGTCGTGATGTCGCACGCGTTAAGACTTTACTGACTGAGAAGGCGGGTGCGTAATGACCGATAAAATCCGTACTCTGCAAGGTCGCGTGGTTAGCGACAAAATGGAGAAATCCATTGTTGTTGCTATCGAACGTTTTGTGAAACACCCGATCTACGGTAAATTCATCAAGCGTACGACCAAAATGCACGTACATGACGAGAACAACGAATGCGGTATCGGCGACGTGGTTGAAATCCGCGAATGCCGTCCGCTGTCCAAGACCAAATCCTGGACTCTGGTTCGCGTTGTAGAGAAAGCGGTTCTGTAATACAGTACGCATTCTCAACGAATAAACGGCTCAGCGATGGGCCGTTTATTTTTTCTACCCATATCTGATTTGCGGTGTTATAATGCCGCGCCCTCGATATGGGGTTTTTTTAACGACCTGATTTTCGGGTCTCAGTAGTAGTTGACATTAGCGGAGCACTAAAATGATCCAAGAACAGACTATGCTGAACGTCGCCGACAACTCCGGTGCACGTCGCGTAATGTGTATCAAGGTTCTGGGTGGCTCGCACCGTCGCTACGCAGGCGTAGGCGACATCATTAAGATCACCATCAAAGAAGCGATTCCGCGTGGTAAGGTCAAAAAAGGTGATGTGCTGAAGGCGGTAGTGGTGCGCACCAAGAAGGGTGTTCGTCGCCCGGACGGTTCTGTCATTCGCTTCGATGGTAATGCATGCGTTATTTTAAACAATAACAGCGAGCAGCCTATCGGTACGCGTATTTTTGGGCCGGTAACTCGTGAACTTCGTAACGAGAAGTTCATGAAAATTATCTCTCTGGCACCAGAAGTACTCTAAGGAGCGAATCATGGCAGCGAAAATCCGTCGTGATGACGAAGTTATCGTGTTAACCGGTAAAGATAAAGGTAAACGCGGTAAAGTTAAGAATGTCCTGTCTTCCGGCAAGGTCATTGTTGAAGGTATCAACCTGGTTAAGAAACACCAGAAGCCGGTTCCGGCTCTGAACCAACCGGGCGGCATCGTTGAAAAAGAAGCTGCAATTCAGGTTTCTAACGTTGCAATCTTCAATGCGGCAACCGGCAAGGCTGACCGTGTAGGCTTTAGATTCGAAGACGGCAAAAAAGTCCGTTTCTTCAAGTCTAACAGCGAAACTATCAAGTAATTTGGAGTAGTACGATGGCGAAACTGCATGATTACTACAAAGACGAAGTAGTTAACAAACTCATGACTGAGTTTAACTACAATTCTGTCATGCAAGTCCCTCGGGTCGAGAAGATCACCCTGAACATGGGTGTTGGTGAAGCGATCGCTGACAAGAAACTGCTGGATAACGCAGCAGCAGACCTGACAGCAATCTCCGGTCAAAAACCGTTGATCACCAAAGCACGCAAATCTGTTGCAGGCTTCAAAATCCGTCAGGGCTATCCGATCGGCTGTAAAGTAACTCTGCGTGGCGAACGCATGTGGGAGTTCTTTGAGCGCCTGATCACTATTGCTGTTCCTCGTATCCGTGACTTCCGTGGCTTGTCCGCTAAGTCATTCGACGGTCGTGGTAACTACAGCATGGGTGTCCGTGAGCAGATCATCTTCCCAGAAATCGACTACGATAAAGTCGACCGCGTTCGTGGTTTGGATATTACCATTACCACTACTGCGAAATCTGACGAAGAAGGCCGTGCTCTGCTGGCTGCCTTTGACTTCCCGTTCCGCAAGTAAGGTAGGGTTACTAAATGGCTAAGCAATCAATGAAAGCACGCGAAGTAAAACGCGTAGCTTTAGCTGATAAATACTTCGCGAAACGCGCTGAACTGAAAGCGATCATCTCTGATGTGAACGCAACCGACGAAGATCGTTGGAATGCGGTTCTTAAGCTGCAGACTCTGCCGCGTGATTCCAGCCCGTCACGTCAGCGTAACCGCTGCCGTCAAACTGGTCGTCCGCACGCTTTCCTGCGGAAGTTCGGGTTGAGCCGTATTAAGGTCCGTGAAGCCGCTATGCGCGGTGAAATTCCGGGTCTGAAAAAGGCTAGCTGGTAATTGTCACCAATTGAATCACGGGAGTAAAGACAGATGAGCATGCAAGATCCGATCGCGGATATGCTGACCCGTATCCGTAACGGTCAGGCCGCGAACAAAGCTGCGGTCACCATGCCTTCCTCCAAGCTGAAAGTGGCAATTGCCAACGTGCTGAAGGAAGAAGGTTTTATTGAAGATTTTAAAGTTGAAGGCGACACCAAGCCGGAACTGGAACTGACTCTTAAGTATTTCCAGGGTAAAGCTGTTGTAGAAAGCATTCAGCGTGTCAGCCGCCCAGGTCTGCGCATCTACAAACGTAAAGATGAGCTGCCGAAAGTTATGGCCGGTCTGGGTATCGCAGTTGTTTCTACCTCTAAAGGTGTTATGACTGATCGTGCAGCGCGCCAGGCTGGTCTTGGTGGCGAAATTATCTGCTACGTAGCCTAATCGGAGGAAAAAATGTCTCGTGTTGCTAAAGCACCGGTCGTTGTTCCTGCCGGCGTTGATGTCAAAATCAACGGTCAGGTTATTACGATCAAAGGTAAAAACGGCGAGCTGACTCGTACTCTCAACGATGCTGTTGAAGTTAAACATGCAGATAATGCACTGACCTTCGGTCCGCGTGATGGTTACGCAGACGGTTGGGCACAGGCTGGTACCGCGCGTGCCCTGCTGAACTCAATGGTTATCGGTGTTACCGAAGGCTTCACTAAGAAGCTGCAGCTGGTTGGTGTAGGTTATCGTGCAGCGGTTAAAGGGAATGTAGTAAACCTGTCTTTAGGTTTCTCTCACCCGGTTGACCATCAGCTGCCGGCAGGTATCACTGCTGAATGTCCGACTCAAACTGAAATCGTGCTGAAAGGCGCTGATAAGCAGGTGATCGGCCAGGTTGCAGCAGATCTGCGCGCCTACCGTCGTCCTGAGCCTTACAAAGGCAAGGGTGTTCGTTACGCCGACGAAGTCGTGCGTACCAAAGAGGCTAAGAAGAAGTAAGGTAACACTATGGATAAGAAATCTGCTCGTATCCGTCGTGCGACCCGCGCACGCCGCAAGCTCAAAGAGCTGGGCGCAACTCGCCTGGTGGTACATCGTACCCCGCGTCATATTTACGCACAGGTAATTGCACCGAACGGTTCTGAAGTTCTGGTAGCTGCTTCTACTGTAGAAAAAGCTATCGCTGAACAACTGAAGTACACCGGTAACAAAGACGCGGCTGCAGCTGTGGGTAAAGCTGTCGCTGAACGCGCTCTGGAAAAAGGCATCAAAGATGTGTCCTTTGACCGTTCCGGGTTCCAATATCATGGTCGTGTCCAGGCACTGGCAGATGCTGCCCGTGAAGCTGGCCTTCAGTTCTAAGGTAGAGGTGTAAGATGGCTCACATCGAAAAACAAGCTGGCGAACTGCAGGAAAAGCTGATCGCGGTAAACCGCGTATCTAAAACCGTTAAAGGTGGTCGTATTTTCTCCTTCACAGCTCTGACTGTAGTAGGCGATGGTAACGGTCGCGTAGGTTTTGGTTACGGTAAAGCGCGTGAAGTTCCAGCAGCGATCCAGAAAGCGATGGAAAAAGCCCGTCGCAATATGATTAACGTCGCGCTGAACAACGGCACCCTGCAGCACCCGGTTAAAGGTGTTCACACGGGGTCTCGTGTATTCATGCAGCCAGCTTCCGAAGGTACCGGTATCATCGCCGGTGGTGCAATGCGCGCCGTTCTGGAAGTTGCTGGGGTTCATAACGTTCTGGCTAAAGCATACGGTTCCACCAACCCGATCAACGTGGTTCGTGCAACTATTGATGGCCTGGAAAATATGAATTCTCCAGAAATGGTCGCTGCCAAGCGTGGTAAATCCGTTGAAGAAATTCTGGGGAAATAAACCATGGCAAAGACTATTAAAATTACTCAAACCCGCAGTGCAATCGGTCGTCTGCCGAAACACAAGGCAACGCTGCTTGGCCTGGGTCTGCGTCGTATTGGCCACACCGTAGAGCGCGAGGATACTCCTGCTGTTCGTGGTATGGTCAACGCGGTTTCCTTCATGGTTAAAGTTGAGGAGTAAGAGATGCGTTTAAATACTCTGTCTCCGGCCGAAGGCTCCAAAAAGGCGGGTAAACGCCTGGGTCGTGGTATCGGTTCTGGCCTCGGTAAAACCGGTGGTCGTGGTCACAAAGGTCAGAAGTCTCGTTCTGGCGGTGGCGTACGTCGCGGTTTCGAGGGTGGTCAGATGCCTCTGTACCGTCGTCTGCCGAAATTCGGCTTCACTTCTCGCAAAGCAGCGATTACAGCCGAAGTTCGTCTGTCTGACCTGGCGAAAGTAGAAGGCGGCGTTGTAGACCTGAACACGCTGAAAGCGGCAAACATTATCGGTATCCAGATCGAGTTCGCGAAAGTGATCCTGGCTGGCGAAGTCACTACTCCGGTAACTGTTCGTGGCCTGCGTGTTACTAAAGGCGCTCGTGCTGCTATCGAAGCTGCTGGCGGTAAAATCGAGGAATAAGTAGCAGATGGCTAAACAACCGGGATTAGATTTTCAAAGTGCCAAAGGTGGCTTAGGTGAGCTGAAACGCAGACTGCTGTTTGTTATCGGCGCGCTGATTGTGTTCCGTATTGGCTCTTTTATTCCGATCCCTGGTATTGATGCCGCTGTACTTGCCAAACTGCTTGAGCAACAGCGAGGCACCATCATTGAAATGTTTAACATGTTCTCTGGTGGTGCTCTCAGCCGTGCTTCTATCTTTGCACTGGGGATCATGCCGTATATTTCGGCGTCGATCATTATCCAGCTGTTGACGGTGGTTCATCCAACGCTCGCAGAAATTAAGAAAGAAGGGGAGTCTGGTCGTCGTAAGATCAGCCAGTACACCCGTTACGGTACTCTGGTGCTGGCGATATTCCAGTCGATCGGTATTGCTACCGGTTTGCCGAATATGCCTGGTATGCAGGGCCTGGTGATGAATCCAGGCTTTGCATTCTATTTCACCGCTGTTGTAAGTCTGGTTACAGGGACGATGTTCCTGATGTGGCTCGGCGAACAGATTACTGAGCGCGGTATCGGTAACGGTATCTCAATCATCATCTTCGCTGGTATCGTTGCGGGACTCCCGCCAGCCATTGCCCATACTATCGAGCAAGCGCGTCAAGGCGACCTGCACTTCCTCGTGTTGCTGTTGGTTGCAGTATTAGTATTTGCAGTGACGTTCTTTGTAGTATTCGTTGAACGTGGTCAACGCCGTATTGTGGTAAACTACGCCAAACGTCAGCAAGGTCGTCGTGTCTATGCTGCACAGAGCACACATTTACCGCTGAAAGTGAATATGGCGGGGGTAATCCCGGCAATCTTCGCTTCCAGTATTATTCTGTTCCCGGCGACCATCGCGTCATGGTTCGGGGGCGGTACTGGTTGGAACTGGCTGACAACAATTTCGCTGTATTTGCAGCCTGGGCAACCGCTTTATGTGTTACTCTATGCGTCTGCAATCATCTTCTTCTGTTTCTTCTACACGGCGTTGGTTTTCAACCCGCGTGAAACAGCAGATAACCTGAAGAAGTCCGGTGCATTTGTACCAGGAATTCGTCCGGGAGAGCAAACGGCGAAGTATATCGATAAAGTAATGACCCGCCTGACCCTGGTTGGTGCGCTGTATATTACCTTTATCTGCCTGATCCCGGAGTTCATGCGTGATGCAATGAAAGTGCCGTTCTACTTCGGTGGGACCTCACTGCTTATCGTTGTTGTCGTGATTATGGACTTTATGGCTCAAGTGCAAACTCTGATGATGTCCAGTCAGTATGAGTCTGCATTGAAGAAGGCGAACCTGAAAGGCTACGGCCGTTAATTGGTCGCCTGAGAAGTTACGGAGAGTAAAAATGAAAGTTCGTGCTTCCGTCAAGAAATTATGCCGTAACTGCAAAATCGTTAAGCGTGATGGTGTCATCCGTGTGATTTGCAGTGCCGAGCCGAAGCATAAACAGCGCCAAGGCTGATTTTTTCGCATATTTTTCTTGCAAAGTTGGGTTGAGCTGGCTAGATTAGCCAGCCAATCTTTTGTATGTCTGTACGTTTCCATTTGAGTATCCTGAAAACGGGCTTTTCAGCATGGTACGTACATATTAAATAGTAGGAGTGCATAGTGGCCCGTATAGCAGGCATTAACATTCCTGATCAGAAACACGCCGTGATCGCGTTAACTTCGATCTACGGTGTCGGCAAGACCCGTTCTAAAGCCATCCTGGCTGCAGCGGGTATCGCTGAAAATGTTAAGATCAGTGAGCTGTCTGAAGAACAAATCGACACGCTGCGTGACGAAGTTGCCAAATTTGTCGTTGAAGGTGATCTGCGCCGTGAAATCAGCATGAGCATCAAGCGCCTGATGGATCTTGGTTGCTATCGCGGTTTGCGTCATCGTCGTGGTCTCCCGGTTCGCGGTCAGCGTACCAAGACCAACGCTCGTACCCGTAAGGGTCCGCGCAAACCGATCAAGAAATAATCGGGGTGATTGAATAATGGCAAAGGCACCAGTTCGCGCACGTAAACGTGTAAGAAAACAAGTCTCTGACGGCGTGGCTCATATCCATGCTTCTTTCAACAACACCATCGTGACTATTACCGATCGTCAGGGTAATGCGCTTGGTTGGGCAACAGCCGGTGGTTCCGGTTTCCGTGGTTCTCGCAAATCCACTCCGTTTGCAGCTCAGGTTGCAGCAGAGCGTTGCGCTGACGCCGTGAAAGAATACGGTATCAAGAATCTGGAAGTTATGGTTAAAGGTCCGGGTCCAGGCCGCGAATCTACTATTCGTGCTCTGAACGCCGCTGGTTTCCGCATCACTAATATTACTGATGTGACTCCGATCCCTCATAACGGTTGTCGTCCGCCGAAAAAACGTCGCGTATAACGCTTCGTTTTCCAGGTTAGTTGGAGAAAGAAAATGGCAAGATATTTGGGTCCTAAGCTCAAGCTGAGCCGTCGTGAGGGCACCGACTTATTCCTTAAGTCTGGCGTTCGCGCGATCGATACCAAGTGTAAAATTGAACAAGCTCCTGGCCAGCACGGTGCGCGTAAGCCGCGTCTGTCTGACTATGGTGTGCAGTTGCGTGAAAAGCAAAAAGTTCGCCGCATTTACGGTGTGCTGGAGCGTCAGTTCCGTAACTACTACAAAGAAGCAGCACGTCTGAAAGGCAACACCGGTGAAAACCTGTTGGCTCTGCTGGAAGGTCGTCTGGACAACGTTGTATACCGTATGGGCTTCGGCGCCACTCGTGCAGAAGCACGTCAGCTGGTTAGCCATAAAGCAATTATGGTAAACGGTCGTGTTGTTAACATCGCTTCTTATCAGGTTAGTCCGAATGACGTTGTTAGCATTCGTGAGAAAGCGAAGAAGCAGTCTCGCGTGAAAGCCGCTCTGGAGCTGGCTGAGCAGCGTGAAAAGCCAACCTGGCTGGAAGTTGATGCTGGCAAGATGGAAGGTACGTACAAGCGTAAGCCTGAGCGTTCTGATCTGTCTGCGGACATTAACGAACACCTGATCGTCGAGCTTTACTCCAAGTAAAGCTTAGTACCAAAGAGAGGACACAATGCAGGGTTCTGTGACAGAGTTTCTAAAACCGCGCCTGGTAGATATCGAGCAAGTGAGTTCGACGCACGCCAAGGTGACCCTTGAGCCTTTAGAGCGTGGCTTCGGCCATACTCTGGGTAACGCACTGCGCCGTATTCTGCTCTCATCGATGCCGGGTTGCGCGGTGACCGAGGTTGAGATTGATGGTGTACTACATGAGTACAGCACCAAAGAAGGCGTTCAGGAAGACATCCTGGAAATCCTGCTCAACCTGAAAGGGCTGGCGGTGAGAGTTCAGGGTAAAGATGAAGTTATTCTTACCTTGAATAAATCTGGCATTGGCCCTGTGACTGCAGCCGATATCACCCATGATGGGGATGTCGAAATCGTCAAGCCGCAGCACGTGATCTGCCACCTGACCGATGAAAACGCGTCTATTAGTATGCGTATCAAAGTTCAGCGCGGTCGTGGTTATGTGCCGGCTTCTACCCGAATTCATTCGGAAGAAGATGAGCGCCCAATCGGCCGTCTGCTGGTCGACGCCTGCTACAGCCCTGTAGAGCGTATTGCCTACAATGTTGAAGCAGCGCGTGTAGAACAGCGTACCGACCTGGACAAGCTGGTCATCGAAATGGAAACCAACGGCACAATCGATCCTGAAGAGGCGATTCGTCGTGCGGCAACCATCCTGGCTGAACAACTGGAAGCTTTCGTTGATTTACGTGATGTACGTCAACCGGAAGTGAAAGAAGAGAAACCAGAATTCGATCCGATCCTGCTGCGCCCTGTTGACGATCTGGAATTGACTGTCCGCTCTGCTAACTGCCTCAAGGCAGAAGCTATCCACTATATCGGTGATCTGGTACAGCGTACCGAGGTTGAGCTTCTTAAGACGCCTAACCTGGGTAAAAAATCTCTTACCGAGATTAAAGACGTGCTGGCTTCCCGTGGACTGTCTCTGGGTATGCGCCTGGAAAACTGGCCACCGGCAAGCATCGCTGACGAGTAACCGGATCACAGGTTAAGGTTTTACTGAGAAGGATAAGGTCATGCGCCATCGTAAGAGTGGTCGTCAACTGAACCGCAACAGCAGCCATCGCCAGGCTATGTTCCGCAACATGGCAGGTTCACTGGTTCGTCATGAAATCATCAAGACGACCCTGCCTAAAGCGAAAGAGCTGCGTCGCGTAGTTGAGCCGCTGATTACTCTTGCCAAGACTGATAGCGTTGCTAATCGTCGTCTGGCATTCGCCCGTACTCGTGATAACGAGATCGTGGCAAAACTGTTTAACGAGCTGGGCCCGCGTTTCGCGAGCCGCGCCGGTGGTTACACTCGCATTCTGAAGTGTGGCTTCCGTGCAGGCGACAACGCGCCGATGGCATACATCGAGCTGGTTGATCGTTCAGAGAAAACAGAAGCTGCTGCAGAGTAATCTGTAGTAACGTAAAAAAACCCGCTTCGGCGGGTTTTTTTATACCCTCCTGAACCCCACATATCTACAATAATTGTATTCTTTTCGTTCAATCCCTGGAGCGACGTATGTGGTTACTTGACCAGTGGGCAGAGCGTCATATTATCGAGGCACAGCGTAAAGGCGAGTTTGATAATCTGCCTGGCCGTGGCGAGCCGCTTATTCTGGATGATGATTCTCATGTGCCGGCGGAACTTCGTGCGGGTTATCGCTTACTCAAGAATGCTGGCTGTCTTCCCCCTGAACTGGAGCAGCGCAGAGATGCTATTCAGTTACTTGATATCCTCAACAGTATCCGGGAAGATGACCCTCGATACCATCAGGTTAGTCGCCAGCTCTCGCTGCTTGAACTAAAACTTCGGCAGGCTGGGTTGAGTACCGACTTTTTACACGGTGAGTATGCAGAAAAACTGCTGCATAAAATCAACGATAATTAACGGAGCTTGTATGTATCGCATTGGTGAGCTGGCAAAGCTGGCAGACGTAACGCCTGATACCATTCGCTACTATGAAAAACAGCAGATGATGGATCATGAGGTACGTACTGAAGGCGGGTTTCGTCTGTATACCGAAAACGATCTGCAGCGTCTCAAGTTTATTCGTTATGCGCGACAGTTGGGTTTCACGCTCGACTCGATCCGCGAGCTTTTATCGATCCGAATTGATCCTGAGCACCATACCTGTCAGGAGTCAAAAAGTATTGTGCAAGAGCGATTGCAGGAGGTTGAAGCCAGGATTGCGGAACTGCAAACGATGCAGCGTTCGTTACAAAGGCTTAATGATGCTTGTTGCGGAACGGCCCACAGTAGCGTCTATTGTTCCATTCTGGAAGCCCTGGAGCAGGGGGCCAGTGGGGCGAAATCAGGATGTTGATTTATTGAAGCGGCGGGGCTACACTCGCGCCGTTAATTTATACAATCGGGAGACATTATGAGTCGTTATCAACATAAGAAAGGGCAGATAAAGGACAATGCCATTGAGGCATTACTGCACGATCCCCTTTTCAGGCAACGCGTTGAGAAAAATAAGAAAGGCAAAGGAAGCTATCTGCGCAAAGGTAAACACGGTAATCGAGGGAACTGGGAGGCCAGTGGCAAGAAAGTAAGTGACTTTTTTACCACTGGCCTTCTGCTTATTAAGAACGGTTATTTTGTTCTTTCAGCAGATCGCGGATTTCGCCCAATAACACTTCCTCTTTAGAAGGCGCTGGCGGAGCTGCCGGCTCTTCTGCTTTTTTACGGTTGAGTCTGTTGATAAGCTTAATGGCAACAAAGATAGCAAAGGCCACAATCACAAAATCAAATACGTTCTGGATAAACACGCCGTAATGCATGACGACCGCCGGAATATCTCCCTGCGCTTCGCGTAACGTAAAAGCAAATTGTTTAAAGTCGATCCCGCCGATTAACAATCCCAACGGCGGCATAATGATATCGGCAACCAGTGAAGAAACAATCTTACCGAATGCCGCGCCAATAATGACACCCACTGCCAAATCCACAACATTCCCGCGCATCGCGAATTCGCGAAATTCTTTAATAAAACTCATTTTTATTCTCCCTATGCAGCTGACGTTATAAGTTTAACAAATGCTAAGGCATTTTCCATTTACGGCTTCTGTTTAGCGAAATAAATTAAACCTTGATAAATAAAGGGAATTAAAAAGGGCGCTGAATGAGCGCCCCTTAAATTAGAGGAAGAAAGGACTTGGCTGGAACAGACGTTCGACGTCGGTAATAAACTTTTTATCGGTCAAAAACATAATGACGTGATCGCCTTGTTCAATGCGCAAATTGTCATTAGCAATCATGACATCATTTCCACGCACCACCGCGCCAATAATGGTGCCTGGCGGCAGTTTAATTTCGTCAATGACGCGGCCAACCACGCGGGAAGTGCTTTCATCGCCGTGCGCGACGGCTTCGATGGCTTCGGCAACCCCGCGACGTAGTGAGGAAACGCCGACGATATCCGCTTTACGCACATGGCTCAGTAATGCAGAGATGGTGGCCTGCTGCGGAGAAATCGCAATATCTATAACGCTACCCTGCACAAGATCGACATAAGCTCGACGCTGAATCAACACCATCACTTTTTTGGCGCCCATCCGCTTAGCCAACATCGCGGACATGATATTGGCTTCATCATCGTTAGTGACCGCGATAAAGAGATCAACCTGATCAATATGCTCCTCCGCCAGCAATTCCTGATCGGAGGCGTCGCCAAAAAAGACGATCGTGTTTTGCAGTTTCTCAGCCAATTCTGCGGCGCGTTGTTGATCGCGTTCGATCAATTTAACGCTATAGTCTTTTTCCAGACGCCTTGCCAGCCCGGCGCCGATATTGCCGCCGCCCACCAGCATGATGCGCTTGTAGGGTTTTTCCAGACGCTGTAATTCGCTCATTACTGCACGGATATGCTGTGAAGCCGCAATAAAGAAGACTTCATCCCCTGCTTCCACGATAGTCGAGCCCTGAGGACGGATTGGTCTGTCATGGCGGAAAATTGCGGCAACGCGGGTATCGATATGCGGCATATGCTCTCGCATTGTCGAGAGCGCGTTACCTATTAGTGGACCGCCATAGTAGGCTTTTACTACTGCCAGACTGACTTTCCCTTCGGCAAAGTTTACAACCTGTAATGCTCCCGGATACTCGATCAGACGATAAATATTATCGATAACCAACTGCTCCGGCGCGATCAAATGATCAATCGGAACCGCTTCAGAATGAAAGAGTTTATCCGCATCGCGAACATAGTCCGGGGAACGAATGCGGGCGATACGGTTTGGGGTGTTGAAGAGTGAATAGGCTACCTGACAGGCAACCATATTAGTTTCATCTGAACTGGTGACAGCGACCAGCATATCCGCATCGTCAGCGCCAGCTTCGCGCAACACGCGGGGATGCGAACCATGCCCCTGAACTACGCGTAGATCGAACTTATCTTGCAAACTGCGTAACCGTTCGCCGTTGGTATCAACCACCGTGATGTCGTTGTTTTCGCCGACCAGGTTTTCCGCCAGTGTTCCGCCAACTTGCCCTGCGCCCAGTATGATAATTTTCATCAGTCGTGGCCCGTTATCTCATCACTTCTTGATTAGCTTAGCGTAAAAGAACCCATCACCTTCTTCGCCGCCCGGCAGATTTTGCTGTCCTGGCTGATCAGGTGTTCCCGTTTCGCTGAGCGCGGCATCGGGAGTGCGTTGCAAAAAGGTTTTGATCTGATCGCGGTTTTCTTCCGGAAGTACGGAACAGGTGGCGTAAACCAGCGTCCCGCCAGGCTTCAGGCGCGGCCAGACGGCATCAAGAATTTCCGCCTGTAATTGCGACAGTTCCGCGATATCGCGATCGCGACGCAGCCATTTGATATCTGGATGACGGCGAATGACGCCGGTTGCGGAGCAGGGCGCATCCAGCAGAATACGGTCAAACTGCTGCTCGCCGCACCATTGGGCGGGATAACGTCCATCCCCTTGTTTAACTGTCGCTTTCATCCCAAGACGCTTTAGGTTGTCGTAAACGCGGGAGAGTCGTTGTTCATCAATATCAACCGCCACCACGTCTGCTTCGGGGGCCACTTCGAGAATATGCGTGGTTTTACCGCCGGGCGCGGCGCACAAGTCTAAAATGTGCTCACCGTTCTGAGGAGCGAGAAAAACCGCACATCCCTGCGCAGAGGCATCCTGGACAGTTACCCAACCCTCAGCAAAACCGGGTAAAGCATGTACCGGAGCTGGCGTTTCCAGACGTACAGCGTCGGGATAATCGGGATGGGGATATCCCTTCATGCCTGCGTCTTCAAGTAAGCCAAGCCAACCGTCGCGGGTGTGGTGTGTACGATTTACACGTAGCCACATCGGTGGACGCTGGTTATTCGCTTCAATAATGTGTTGCCACTGTGTGGGGTAAGCATTTTGCAAACGCTTTACCAGCCAACCTGGATGTAAAAAGCGCGCATCGCTGGTCGCAAACTCATTAAGCAACGTTTCCTGCTGGCGCTGGAACTGGCGCAGGACGCCGTTAATTAACCCTTTCAACTGCGGACGTTTGATGGAGACCGCGCCTTCAACGGTTTCAGCCAGCGCCGCATGGGGAGGAACGCGGGTGTACAGCAACTGATAAAAGCCGACCATAATTAAGTAATGCACTGTACGCTGCTTGCCGGTCATTGGACGAGACATCAGCTTATTGATCAGCCATTCCAGCTGTGAAAGAGTTCGCAGGACGCCAAAGCACAGCTCCTGAAGTAGCGCTTTGTCTTTATCGGCGACTTTTTGTTGCAGCGGCGGGAGCACATTACTTAATGATTGTCCCTGTTCGACGACCTGTTCAACGGCCTGTGCCGCCAGACTACGTAAATTGTTTTGTTTTTTCATATGTATAAAATAAAAATGCCCGGTAACACCGGGCGTATAAAGACGTGACCGTCAGGCAAGACGGTTACCAGGAATAAACCATTCCCTGCGTGAATTTAACAGATCCTGGGCGCTCATCGCTTTTTTGCCGGCAGGCTGAAGCGAAAGCAAATTTAATATCCCCTTGCCTGTTGCAACCTGAATGCCCTGTTTCGTCGCGGCCAGAATGGTTCCCGGCAGCGACTGCGTGGCGTCCTCAATGACGGACGCCTGCCAGACTTTTACCGGCTGGCCGTCGATTTCCAGCCAGCTCATTGGCCACGGATTAAAGGCGCGAATGCAACGCTCCAGCTGTGCTGCGGAGAGAGACCAGTCGATACGCGCTTCTTCTTTACTGAGCTTTTCCGCATGAGTGACCAGCGCTTCATTCTGCGCTTCAGGCGCCGCTGTGCCGTCCGCCAGTTGTTTTAGTGTGGTAATTAACCCCTGCGGGCCAAGTTCAGCCAACTTATTATACAGTGAGCCACTGGTATCTTCTGCGGTAATCGGGCACGCAAGTTTATACAGCATGTCGCCGGTATCCAGCCCTACATCCATCTGCATAATTGTGACGCCGGTTTCCGCATCGCCTGCCCAGAGTGAGCGCTGAATAGGCGCCGCGCCCCGCCAGCGTGGAAGCAGCGAACCGTGAACGTTGATACATCCGAGACGGGGCATATCCAGCACTGCCTTTGGGAGAATCAGACCATATGCTACGACAACCATGACGTCGGCATGTAAGTCAGCAACCAGATGCTGGTTTTCCTGAGGACGAAGCGACACGGGCTGGAAAACGGGCAGGCCTTTTTCTTCCGCCAGCACTTTTACCGGGCTGGGCATCAACTTTTTGCCGCGACCTGCTGGACGATCGGGTTGGGTAAATACGCCGACAACGTTATGTCCAGAAGTTAACAGCGCGTCGAGATGACGCGCTGCAAAGTCAGGTGTACCCGCAAAAATAATACGTAGTGAATCTGACACGTTGGTTCTTGTCCTTTAAGCCCGGGCGTTCAGGCGGTCGAGTTTTTCTACTTTCTGACGAATACGTTGTTGCTTCAGTGGCGACAAATAATCGATAAACAGTTTACCGACCAGATGATCCATCTCATGCTGAATGCAAATTGCCAGCAAACCATCCGCTTCAAGCTCAAACGGGTTGCCGTCGCGATCCAGCGCGCGGATTTTCACTTTCTCGGCGCGCGGCACTAAAGCGCGCTGTTCCGGAATCGACAGACAGCCTTCTTCTATACCCGTTTCGCCACTTTTCTCCAGCAATTCCGGGTTAATGAGTACCAGGCGCTCGTCGCGGTTTTCCGAAACGTCAATCACGATGATCCGCTGGTGGATATCGACCTGCGTTGCGGCCAGACCGATACCTTCTTCCGCGTACATCGTTTCGAACATATCATCGACGATACGCTGAATTTCTGCATTCACTTCTTCAACCGGCTTTGCGACTTTGCGAAGGCGCTCGTCCGGAATATGTAACACTTGCAAAACTGACATAATTATCCAGAGTTGTGTTCAGGAGTTGAAAAGATTATTACCTCTATTCTAGACAAATCCCCACCTGATTGACAGCATCAGTGACCAATCGCAAAGATTGTTCAGACTGCTTGTGGCAGGGGAGGGAAAGGATGGCCCGTACCGAAATTTGGTTACGTTTAATGTACGTCGGCGACCTTTATGGCGAGGCGATGTTGAACATGGCGAATTCGCTTATTCGCCAGCCTCAGATAAATCGCACGCACCTTCAGGAGGCTGGTCTTACCGCGCGGCAAGCTGAACGTTTTTTACAGCTTCCAGCAGGTGTGCTTGATGAGACATTACGCTGGCTTGAACTACCGCAGCACCATTTTCTGTGTGCGGATAGTGAGATTTATCCTCCCCAACTGCGTGCTATTGACGATTATCCCGGCGCTATTTTTATTGACGGCGATCCTGCCTGTCTGCATACCTGCCAACTTGCCGTCGTAGGGAGCCGGAGCCACTCCTGGTATGGAGAACGTTGGGGACGTCTGCTTTGCGAAAGCCTTGCGAAAAGCGGTTTGACGATCACCAGCGGCCTTGCCCGGGGAATTGATGGCGTAGCACACAACGCCGCGGTGAGTATGGGGGGAAAAAGTGTAGCGGTGTTAGGGAATGGCTTGGCAAAGATTTATCCTCGCCGACATGCCATGCTGGCTGAAAACTTGATTGCCACCGGCGGCGCAGTGGTCTCAGAATTTCCGCTTTCAACGCCTCCGCTACCGCAACATTTTCCTCGCAGAAACCGTATCATCAGCGGACTGAGCAAAGGCGTGCTGGTGATTGAGGCGGCGTTGCGCAGCGGTTCGTTGGTGACGGCGCGCTGCGCGCTTGAACAGGGGCGGGACGTTTTTGCATTACCAGGTCCTATCGGTAGTCCGGGAAGCGAAGGTACGCACTGGTTAATTAAACAAGGGGCCACGCTTGTGACGACGCCGGAGGATATTCTGGAAAATTTGCAATACGGCTTACACTGGTTGCCAACTACGGCGGAAAATTCACTTTATTCACTAAATCAGGATGAGGCGGCATTGCCATTTCCTGAGCTCCTGGCTAACGTAGGAGATGAGGTAACACCTGTTGACGTCGTCGCTGAACGTGCCGGCCAACCTGTGCCAGCGGTAGTGGCTCAGCTACTCGAACTGGAGTTAGCAGGATGGATCGCAGCTGTACCCGGCGGCTATGTCCGATTAAGGAGGGCAAGCCATGTTCGACGTACTAATGTATTTGTTTGAAACATACATCCATAACGAAGCCGAGCTGCGCGTGGATCAGGACAGACTGGAGCGTGATCTCACCGACGCTGGGTTTGATCGCGAAGACATCTACAATGCGCTGCTGTGGCTGGAAAAACTCGCTGACTATCAGGATGGCCTCGCGGAACCCATGCAACTTGCTTCCGACCCTCTTTCAATGCGCATTTATACGGTTGAAGAGTGTGAAAGGCTTGATGCCAGTTGCCGGGGGTTCCTGTTATTCCTTGAGCAGATTCAGGTGCTAAACCTCGAAACACGAGAAATGGTGATTGAGCGTGTGCTGGCGCTGGATACCGCAGAGTTTGACCTGGAAGACTTGAAATGGGTTATTTTGATGGTGTTATTCAACATTCCGGGCTGTGAAAACGCCTATCAGCAAATGGAAGAATTACTCTTTGAGGTAAATGAAGGTATGCTGCATTGATAGGTGTTAATGCTGCATGAGTGAATATGGCTAAATCAGCACTGTTTTCGGTGCGTAAAAATGAGCCCTGCCCGCAGTGCGGGGCCGAACTGGTAATTCGTTCCGGGAAACATGGTCCGTTTCTCGGCTGTTCTCGCTATCCGGAATGCGATTATGTTCGTCCGCTGAAAAGTCAGGCGGACGGGCATATCGTTAAAATTCTGGAGGGGCAACTGTGTCCTGAGTGTGGCGCCGTACTGGTGCTGCGTCAGGGGCGCTTTGGCATGTTCATCGGATGCAGTCAGTATCCGCAATGTGAACATACAGTGGTTATTGATAAACCGGATGAAACGGCGATTGCCTGTCCAGCCTGCCAGCAAGGACATTTGGTCCAGCGCCGTTCTCGTTACGGTAAAATCTTTCATTCCTGCGATCGCTACCCGGAATGTCAGTTCGTCATTAACTTCACACCGGTTGCGGGGGAATGCCCCGAGTGCCATTATCCGCTACTCATCGAAAAGAAAACCGCGCAGGGCGTGAAGCGCTTTTGCGCCAGTAAACAATGTGGAAAGCCGGTTCCGGTGGAATAAACAAGTGAATAATAACCTGCCAACAGGATCTATCGCCGCAGCGGTAGATCTCCTGAATAAAGAAAATGTCATCGCTTATCCAACAGAAGCCGTTTTCGGCGTCGGCTGCGATCCCGATAGTGAAACAGCCGTTACGCGCCTGCTGGCGTTAAAACAACGGCCCGTCGATAAGGGACTCATTTTGATTGCCGCCAGCTTTGAGCAGTTAAAACCTTATATTGATGACAGCATACTTACCGTCGCACAGCGTAAAGCGGTATTTGATTGCTGGCCCGGGCCGGTAACGTTTGTTTTTCCTGCGCCCGCGACAACGCCGCGGTGGCTCACGGGACGTTTTGATTCCCTGGCCGTTCGTGTTACCAACCACCCGCTGGTGGTCGCGCTATGCAATGCGTATGGCAAACCGCTGGTTTCCACCAGCGCCAATCTGAGCGGATTACCGCCATGTCGTACCGTTGAAGAGGTGCGTGCGCAATTTGGCGATGATTTTCCGGTGGTTGAAGGCGCAACGGGTGGGCGTCTAAATCCTTCAGAAATTCGCGATGCTCTGACGGGCGAACTGTTTCGACAGGGGTAATATGATGGAAACCTATGCTGTTTTTGGAAATCCGATTGCGCACAGCAAATCGCCATTTATTCATCAGCAATTTGCTCAGCAGCTAGATATTGTTCACCCCTATGGTCGCGTGCTGGCCCCTATTAATAATTTCATTAATACGCTTGATGCCTTTTTCGCGGCAGGGGGAAAAGGCGCAAACATCACAGTACCTTTTAAAGAGGAGGCGTTTGCGCGATCGGATGAGTTAACGGAACGAGCATCGCTGGCGGGAGCCGTCAACACATTAAAACGGCTGGAAGATGGTCGTTTGCTTGGCGACAATACTGACGGTATCGGTTTATTAAGCGATCTCAAACGTTTAAATTTTATCCGCCCAGGATGGCGTATTTTGCTGATTGGCGCGGGCGGCGCATCCCGGGGCGTGCTGTTACCTCTGCTTTCTTTGGATTGCGCGGTCACTATCACTAACCGTACAGCTTCACGTGCCGAAGCGTTGGCGAAAATCTTTGCTCATACCGGCAGCGTTCATGCCATGGATATGGACAAGCTGGATGGTTGTGAGTTTGACCTGATTATTAATGCGACCTCCAGCGGCATACGGGGCGAAATCCCGGCGATTCCGGCGTCACTTATTCATCCTTCCCTCTGTTGCTATGACATGTTCTATCAAAAAGGGAATACGCCATTTCTCTCCTGGTGTGTACAACAGGGCGCAAAACGTTACGCAGATGGGCTGGGAATGCTGGTGGGGCAGGCTGCACATGCCGTTTTGCTTTGGCACGGTGTATTACCGCAGGTCGAGCCAGTAATTAAGCTGCTACAGCAGGAATTATTAGCGTGAACCAGGCCATACAATTTCCTGACCGCGAAGAATGGGATACTGCCGCCAGCGCTGTCATCTTTCCCGCCCTGGTTAATGGGATGCAACTCACGTGTGCAATAAAAAAAGATGTACTGGCGTATCGCTTTGGTGGAGAAACAGCGGAGCAATGGCTGACCATTTTTCGTGAGTATCGCTGGGACCTGGAAGAAGAGGCTGAAGCATTAATCCTGGCCCAGCAGGAAGACGATCACGGTTGGATATGGTTATCCTGAGAAAGATAGTCGTCTTTCCATTTTACATAGTTATTGGCGGAGTACTGCAGGCCCGATCTCTCAGCATCGCTCAGGGGGCGGATCTGTTTTACCGGACTGCCAAGATATAAATAGCCACTTTCCAGCCGTTTGTGCTGTGGCACCAGGCTTCCCGCGCCAATCATTACGTCATCTTCTACTATCGCGCCATCCAGCACAATGGAGCCCATACCGACCAGTACGCGGTTACCGATGGTACAGCCGTGCAGCATAACTTTATGGCCAACGGTAACATCTTCGCCAATGATTAATGGGTTGCCGTGTGGATTGGATGGAGACTTGTGGGTTACGTGAAGAACGCTGCCATCCTGAATGTTCGTACGAGCCCCTATCGCAACGTAATTCACATCGCCGCGAATCACCACAAGCGGCCAGATCCCGATATCATCCGCCAGACGGACATCACCAATAACCACGCTGCTGGTATCGATCATCACGCGCTGACCAATTTCAGGAAAAAGATCCTTATAAGGACGTAATGTGTCAGACATGTCTACCTCATCATAAATGAATAGTCATGAAGACTTTGGTTGCTTTAACGGCGTTGTGCAAGGGGAGATAGCATCAAAAAATCGCCACTTTGCGCAGGAATGGAGCGAAAGGGATGAAAAATCAACAAACAGAAAAAAAGATCCAAAAAACGCTTGTGCAAAAAAATGGGATCCCTATAATGCGCCTCCATCGACACGGCGGATGTGAATCACTTCACACAAACAGCCGGTCGGTTGAAGAGAAAAAT
>NZ_JAMNDD010000024.1:0-10890 GCF_051812965.1 Salmonella sp. NW1250
GAAGAGGCGCAGGCGGTGGACCGCACGGACGGCCTCAGCATGTCATTCCCGGACTGGCGTTTCAACCTGCGCTCGTCGAACACCGAACCGGTGGTGCGCCTGAATGTGGAATCACGCGGCGATATTCCGCTGATGGAAGCGCGAACACGCACTCTGCTGGCGCTGCTGAATCAGTAACGTCAGATCTCCCCTTACCGCCTGCGGGTAAGGGGCCAAACACAGGAACAACGATGACAAATCTAAAAAAGCGCGAACGAGCCAAAACCAATGCATCGTTAATCTCTATGGTGCAACGCTTTTCAGATATCACCATCATGTTTGGCGGGCTGTGGTTCATCTGTGAAGTCAGTGGACTGCCATTCCTGTACATGCACCTGTTGGTGGCGCTGATTACGCTGGTTGTTTTTCAAATGCTGGGCGGGATGACCGATTTTTATCGCTCCTGGCGCGGCGTCAAAATGTCGACAGAGTTAACGCTGTTACTGCAAAACTGGACGCTGAGCCTGATCTTCAGCGCCGGTCTGGTGGCGTTTAATGATGACTTTGACAACCGCCTCGCCACCTGGCTGGCCTGGTATGCGCTGTCCAGCCTGGGCTTAGTGTTATGCCGTTCATTTATTCGTTTCGGCGCGGGCTGGCTACGCAATCGTGGTTATAACACTCGCCGGGTCGCCGTCGCCGGAGATTTGCCTGCGGGCCAGGCGTTGCTGGATAGCTTCCGTAATGAGCCGTGGCTGGGTTTTGAGGTGGTGGGCGTCTATCACGATCCCAAACCGGGCGGCGTCTCTGCTGACTGGGCCGGGAACTTTGAGCAGTTAATTGACGATGCGAAAGCCTCGCGAATTCACAATGTTTATATCGCCATGTCAATGAGCGACGGCGCCATGGTGAAAAAACTGGTGCGCGAGCTGGCCGACACCACCTGCTCGGTGATCCTTATTCCCGATGTGTTCACCTTTAATATTCTCCACTCGCGCGTGGAGGAGATGAGCGGCGTTCCGGTCGTTCCGCTATATGACACGCCGCTATCAGGGATTAACCGTCTGCTTAAACGGGCAGAGGATATCGTGCTGGCGTCGCTGATTCTGCTGCTCATCTCACCGGTACTGTGCTGCATTGCGCTGGCGGTCAAATTGAGCTCGCCCGGGCCGGTGATTTTCCGTCAGACGCGCTACGGGATGGACGGCAAGCCGATCAAAGTCTGGAAGTTCCGCTCAATGAAGGTGATGGAGAACGATAAGGTCGTTACCCAGGCGACGCAAAACGATCCGCGCGTTACCCGGGTAGGCAACTTTTTGCGTCGTACCTCGCTGGATGAATTACCGCAGTTTATCAACGTATTAACCGGCGGGATGTCTATCGTCGGTCCTCGCCCGCACGCGGTGGCGCATAACGAACAGTATCGTCAGTTGATTGAAGGTTACATGCTACGCCACAAGATGAAACCGGGCATCACCGGCTGGGCGCAAATTAATGGCTGGCGCGGTGAGACCGATACGCTGGAGAAAATGGAAAAACGCGTGGAGTTCGACCTGGAATACATCCGCGAATGGAGTATTTGGTTCGATATCAAAATCGTTTTTCTGACTATTTTTAAAGGGTTTGTTAATAAAGCGGCGTATTAAGAACCTGACCCACAAGGCTATTTTACTTGCCATATTGAACCAGGTCAGTGCTCAATCTGGCTGCGCCAATGACGCCTTGTGAACAGGTTCTGGAGAAAAGAATGAGTTTACGACAAAAAACGATCAGCGGCGCTAAATGGTCGGCTATCGCCACGATAGTGATTATCGGTCTGGGGTTAATTCAGATGACGGTGCTGGCGCGGATCATCGACAACCACCAGTTTGGCCTGTTGACCGTCTCGCTGGTGATTATCGCGCTGGCCGACACGATCTCGGACTTTGGCATCGCGAACTCGATTATCCAGCGTAAAACGATTGGGCATCTGGAGCTGACCACGCTCTACTGGCTAAACGTTGGGCTTGGGATTGTGGTATTTGCGGTGGTCTTTTGGCTGAGCGATGCGATTGCCCATGTTTTGCATAACCCGGATCTCGCGCCGTTAATCAAAACGTTGTCGCTGGCGTTTATCGTGATTCCTCACGGGCAGCAGTTCCGTGCGCTGATGCAAAAAGAGCTGGAGTTCAATAAGATCGGCATGATCGAAACGACCTCCGTGCTGGCGGGGTTCACCTTTACGGTGATTAGCGCCCATTACTGGCCGCTGGCGTTAACCGCGATTCTCGGCTATCTGGTGAACAGCGCGGTGCGAACGCTGCTGTTTGGTTACTTTGGCCGCAAGATTTACCGTCCGGGGCTGCATTTTTCGCTGGCATCGGTGTCCACGAACCTGCGTTTTGGCGCGTGGCTGACGGCGGACAGTATCGTCAATTACATCAACACGAATTTATCGACGCTGGTACTGGCGAGAATTCTCGGCGCAAGCGTCGCCGGGGGATATAACCTCGCGTACAACGTGGCGGTTGTGCCGCCGGCGAAGCTTAACCCCATCATTACTCGCGTGCTATTTCCGGCATTCGCCAAAATCCAGGACGATACCGAGAAGCTGCGCGTCAACTTCTATAAGTTGCTTTCCGTGGTGGGAATTATCAATTTTCCCGCGCTGCTGGGTCTGATGGTAGTGGCGAACAATTTTGTGCCGTTAGTGTTTGGCGAGAAGTGGAACAGCATTATCCCGATCCTGCAATTGCTGTGCGTGGTGGGGCTGTTGCGCTCGGTCGGCAACCCGATTGGTTCGCTGCTGATGGCGAAAGCGCGCGTGGATATCAGCTTTAAGTTCAACATCTTTAAAACGTTTCTGTTTATCCCGGCAATTCTCATTGGCGGCCATCTGGCGGGGGCGATTGGCGTGACGCTGGGGTTCCTGGTGGTGCAAATCATCAACACCATTCTGAGCTATTTCGTGATGATTAAGCCGGTACTCGGCTCCAGCTATCGTCAGTATATTCTCAGCCTGTGGCTACCGTTTTATCTCTCATTGCCAACATTTATTACCAGCTACGGCGCAGGAAAGTTAGTCGACGGCTATTTACCGTTGTCAGGGGTATTCGCACTACAGGTTATGGTCGGTATTTTGAGTTTTATTTTAATGATTATTTTTTCACGCAATGCGCTGGTGATGGAAATTAAAAATCAGCTTGTTGGCAGTGCAAAAATAAAAAAGTTATTACGTGTCGGATGACGGGGATATAAGAGGCTATTTATGAAATTATTAATTTTAGGCAACCACACATGCGGCAACCGTGGTGATAGCGCCATTATGCGCGGTTTGCTTGATGCCATCCGTCAACAGGCGCCAGAGGCGGAGATGGATGTGATGAGCCGTTTCCCGGTGAGTTCCGCCTGGTTGCAGGGGCGCCCGATTATTGCCGACCCGCTGTATCAGTTAAGTCAGAAACAGCAGGCGGCGGCAGGACTTAACGGTCGGGTGAAAAAAGTATTACGCCGTCGTTTTCAGCATAAAATTTTATTGTCTAAAGTCGCCCAGGAAGGATCGCTGCGTAATTTTGCTATCGCGCCGGAATTTGCCGAATTCGCACAATTTATTGCGCAGTATGACGCCGTCATTCAGGTGGGCGGTTCAAACTATGTCGACTTATACGGTTTGACTCACTTTGAATATCCGCTGTGCGCGTTTATGGCGAACAAACCAATTTATATGGTGGGACATAGCGTCGGCCCTTTCCAGAACCCTGACTTTAACCAGCTCGCCAATTATGTTTTTGGGCGCACCAGTGCGCTGATCCTGCGTGAAACCGTCAGCCGCGATCTGATGACCGCCGCGCAGATCGATACCCGGAAAGTGGAGCAGGGGGTGGATACTGCCTGGTTAGTCGAACGCCGTCACGACGAGTTTGTCGCCAGTTATGCTGTGCAGCACTGGCTGGACGTCACCGCGCGCCGCAAAACCGTCGCGATTACGTTGCGCGATCTGGAGCCGTTTGATAAACGCCTGGGCACCACTCAGCAGGCCTATGAGCAGGCATTTGCCCAGGTCGTGAATCGCCTGATTGCGGACGGTTATCAGGTACTGGCGCTGTCGACCTGCACCAGTATCGATCGCTATAACCGCGATGACCGGATGGTTGCGTTACGGATGGCGAAGTATGTAAACGACTCAGAGCATTTCCATATCGCGATGGACGAACTCAATGATGTGGAAATCGGAAAGATCCTCGCATCCTGCGTACTGACCATCGGGACGCGCCTGCATTCCGCCATTATCTCCATGAATTTTGGCACACCCGCCATCGCCATTAATTATGAACATAAATCCGCCGGGATTATGCAGCAGCTAGGCCTGGCGGAATTGGCCATCGATATCCGTCACTTGCTGAACGGTTCATTACAAAGCGTGGTGGCCGATACGCTCAATCAATTGCCTGCGCTAAAGGCAAAAGTGGCTAACGCCGTCACCGAGGAGCGGGCGAAAGGGTTCACGATGATCAAATCCGTTCTCGACAGAATTCGGGAGGCGCAATGAAAGTCAGCTTTTTTCTGCTGAAATTTCCACTCTCATCGGAAACCTTTGTGCTGAATCAGATTACTGCGTTTATTGATATGGGCCATGAGGTGGAGATTGTCGCGTTACAAAAAGGCGATACCCAACATACTCACGCCGCCTGGGAGAAGTATGGCCTGGCGGCGAAAACCCGCTGGTTACAGGATGAGCCTCAGGGACGGCTGGCGAAACTGCGCTACCGGGCATGTAAAACGCTGCCGGGGCTGCATCGGGCGGCGACCTGGAAAGCGCTCAATTTTACCCGCTATGGCGATGAATCACGCAATTTGATCCTTTCTGCGATTTGCGCGCAGGTGAGCCAGCCTTTTGTGGCGGATGTGTTCATCGCGCACTTTGGTCCGGCGGGCGTGACGGCGGCCAAACTACGCGAACTGGGCGTGCTTCGCGGCAAAATCGCGACTATTTTCCACGGGATTGATATCTCCAGTCACGAGGTGCTCAGTCATTACACGCCGGAGTATCAGCAGTTGTTTCGTCATGGCGATCTGATGCTGCCCATCAGCGATCTGTGGGCCGGTCGCCTGAAAAGTATGGGCTGCCCGCCGGAAAAGATTGCCGTTTCGCGCATGGGCGTCGACATGACGCGTTTTTCCCATCGTCCGGTGAAAGCGCCAGGGATGCCGCTGGAGATGATTTCCGTCGCGCGCCTGACCGAGAAAAAAGGCCTGCATGTGGCGATTGAAGCCTGTCGGCAACTGAAAGCGCAGGGCGTGGCGTTTCGCTACCGCATTCTGGGGATTGGCCCGTGGGAACGTCGGCTGCGCACGCTCATTGAGCAGTATCAGCTAGACGATGTCATTGAGATGCCGGGGTTTAAACCGAGCCATGAAGTGAAGGCGATGCTGGATGACGCCGATGTTTTTTTGCTGCCGTCGATTACCGGTACGGATGGCGATATGGAAGGTATTCCGGTGGCGCTGATGGAGGCAATGGCGGTAGGGATTCCCGTGGTATCTACCGTGCATAGCGGTATTCCGGAACTGGTGGAGGCCGGCAAATCCGGCTGGCTGGTGCCGGAAAACGATGCGCAGGCGCTGGCGGCCCGACTCGCTGAGTTCAGCCGGATTGACCACGACACGCTGGAGTCGGTGATCACGCGCGCCCGTGAAAAAGTGGCGCAAGATTTTAATCAGCAGGTGATTAATCGCCAGTTAGCCAGCCTGCTACAAACGATATAAACGAGGTGGTATGCCCACGACTAAATTCTCCCGACGTACCCTCCTGACGGCAGGTTCCGCGCTTGCTGTTCTCCCTTTTCTACGCGCCTTGCCGGTACAGGCGCGTGAACCTCGCCAGACCGTCGATATTATGGATTATCCGGCGGATGACGGTATCGCCTCGTTCAAACAGGCCTTCGGCGACGGGCAGACTGTAGTCGTACCGCCAGGATGGGTGTGTGAAAATATCAATGCGGCGATAACGATTCCGGCGGGAAAAACGCTGCGGATACAGGGCGCGGTGCGTGGGAATGGCCGGGGACGGTTTATTTTGCTGGACGGGTGTCAGGTGGTGGGGGCGCAGGGCGGCAGTCTGCACAATGTGACGCTGGATGTTCGCGGGTCGGACTGTGTGATTAAAGGCGTGACGATGAGCGGCTTTGGCCCCGTCGCGCAAATTTTCATCGGCGGTAAGGAACCGCAGGTGATGCGTAATCTCATTATCGATGACATCACTGTTACCCACGCCAACTACGCCATTCTCCGCCAGGGATTTCATAACCAAATGGACGGCGCGCGGATTACGCATAGCCGCTTTAGCGATTTGCAGGGGGACGCCATTGAGTGGAATGTCGCGATTCACGACCGCGACATCCTGATTTCCGATCATGTCATCGAACGCATTGATTGTACCAATGGCAAAATCAACTGGGGGATCGGCATCGGGCTGGCGGGTAGCACCTATGACAACAGTTATCCTGAAGACCAGGCAGTAAAAAACTTTGTGGTGGCCAATATTACCGGATCTGATTGCCGACAGCTTGTGCACGTAGAAAATGGCAAACATTTCGTCAT
Source organism: Salmonella sp. NW1250 (assembly GCF_051812965.1). Taxonomy (NCBI): domain Bacteria; kingdom Pseudomonadati; phylum Pseudomonadota; class Gammaproteobacteria; order Enterobacterales; family Enterobacteriaceae; genus Salmonella; species Salmonella sp. NW1250. Next base: position 6,559 of record NZ_JAMNDD010000024.1, read on the forward strand.
TCGCAATGTCAAAGCCAAAAACATCACGCCCGATTTCAGTAAAAAGGCGGGTATTGATAACGCAACGATCGCAATTTATGGCTGTGATAATTTCGTCATTGATAATATTGATATGACGAATAGTGCCGGGATGCTCATCGGCTATGGCGTCGTTAAAGGAAAATACCTGTCAATTCCGCAAAACTTTAAATTAAACGCTATTCGGTTGGATAATAGCCAGCTTGTTTATAAATTACGCGGCATCCAAATCTCCTCTGGCAACGCCCCCTCTTTTGTCGCCATCACCAATGTACGGATGACGCGTGCTACGCTGGAACTGCATAATCAACCGCAGCACCTTTTTCTGCGTAATATCAACGTGATGCAAACTTCAGCGATTGGCCCGGCGTTAAAAATGCATTTCGATTTGCGTAAAGATGTCCGTGGTCAATTTATGGCCCGCCAGGACACGCTGCTTTCTCTCGCTAATGTTCATGCCATCAATGAAAACGGGCAGAGTTCCGTGGATATCGACAGGATTAATCACCAAACCGTGAATGTCGAAGCAGTGAATTTTCCGCTGCCGAAGCGGGGAGGGTAAGTACCGTTATTTTTACGAAAATTCCTGGGAAAAAGTTGTTCATACTTAATGTTATGGTGCCGACTAAGACGTAATGTAGAGCGTGCCATCATTATCCCTGGCAGCAGAGTAATTCATGCTGGCGAAAACAAGCTAAAGAGCTATAATTCAGCAACCATTTTACAGGTGGAAGAAACAATGATGAATTTGAAAGCAGTTATACCGGTAGCGGGTTTGGGTATGCATATGTTGCCTGCCACCAAGGCAATCCCAAAAGAGATGCTACCGATCGTCGACAAACCGATGATTCAGTACATTGTCGATGAGATTGTGGCTGCAGGGATCAAAGAAATCGTACTGGTGACTCACGCGTCCAAAAACGCCGTTGAGAACCACTTCGACACCTCTTATGAACTTGAATCACTTCTTGAACAGCGCGTTAAGCGTCAGCTTTTGGCGGAAGTGCAATCTATCTGCCCACCGGGCGTGACGATTATGAACGTTCGCCAGGCGCAGCCGTTAGGGCTGGGGCATTCTATTCTGTGCGCGCGTCCGGTCGTGGGCGATAACCCTTTCATTGTGGTACTCCCGGATATTATTATTGATGATGCTACCGCCGATCCGCTGCGCTATAACCTTGCGGCGATGGTGGCGCGTTTCAATGAAACGGGTCGCAGCCAGGTGCTGGCGAAGCGCATGAAAGGTGATTTATCGGAGTATTCCGTTATCCAGACGAAAGAACCTCTGGATAATGAAGGCAAAGTCAGCCGGATTGTGGAGTTTATCGAAAAACCGGATCAGCCGCAGACGCTGGATTCCGATTTGATGGCGGTAGGCCGTTATGTGCTTTCAGCCGATATCTGGGCGGAACTGGAAAGAACCGAACCGGGCGCCTGGGGCCGCATCCAGCTCACCGATGCCATTGCTGAGCTGGCGAAAAAACAGTCGGTTGACGCGATGCTAATGACGGGTGACAGCTATGACTGCGGTAAAAAAATGGGCTACATGCAGGCATTTGTGAAGTACGGGCTGCGCAACCTGAAAGAAGGAGCGAAGTTCCGTAAGAGCATAGAGCAGCTTCTGCATGAATAAGTATTAACAACCGTGATAAATGGTTGGTGATAAACATAATAACGGCAGTGAACATTCGAAGCGGCAAGTTGGCTGAAACGAGTGTTGACTGCCGTTTTAGTTTTGTATAAAGGGCTTAAGTAACAAGGGGTTATCTGGAGCATTTTAATGCTGATTTTATAAGATTAATCCTTGTTTCCGGATGCAATTAATAAGACAATTAGCGTTTAAGTTTTAGTGAGCTTTGCCCTGCTGGGCGAGGTTTGTAACAAGTCGATATGTACGCAGTGCACTGGTAGCTGATGAGCCAGGGGCGGTAGCGTGTATTTCAATTTTTAATTGAAAGGTGCGGATGATGATATTAGTCACTGGTGGAGCTGGTTATATAGGATCGCATACTTGTTTAGCGCTTATTGCCAAAGGGCACGACATTATTGTTATTGATAATTTAAGTAATTCCTCTTATGAGTCGATTAGGCGTGTTGAGAATTTAACCAATAAAAAAATAAAATTTATAAAAAGTGATATAAAAGAACGACATTGCCTGGATGAAGTGTTTAATAATTATTCGATAGAAGCAGTAATACATTTTGCAGCATTAAAATCAGTAAGTGAGTCTGTTGAAAAACCATTGGTTTATTATGATAATAATATCACAGGTACCTTGACTCTACTGGCTGCAATGCAAAGTGCAAATGTAAATAATTTGATTTTTAGTTCGTCTGCTACCGTATATGGTTGTTCTTCGATTGTTCCAAATAAAGAGAACGATACAATTGGGGGGACTACAAATCCCTATGGAACATCAAAATATTTTAGTGAGATTATTCTGCAGGATTTTTGTAAGTCTAATGAGTTATTTTCCGCAGTAAGTCTTCGTTATTTTAATCCTACTGGTGCTCATAAATCAGGTATGATTGGGGAAGATCCTAATGGAATACCAAATAACCTCATTCCATATATATCACAAGTTGCCACTGGAAAACTTAAATATTTAAATGTATATGGTGGTGATTATGACACAATTGATGGCACTGGCATGCGAGATTATATACATGTAGATGATTTAGCTGAAGGACATGTCAAGACATTAGAATACATGTTATCAACAAAAGTAGGTTATGATGTTTTTAATTTGGGGTCAGGTCGAGCATATAGTGTTTTGCAAATCATTAAAGCTTTTGAGCTCGTCACTAAAAAAGAGATTCCCTATAATATTGTCGCACGAAGAAATGGTGATTTAGACAAATCTTGGGCTGATACTGAAAAAGCCAGAAACCTCCTGGGGTGGGAGGCAAAATATGGAATAGAGGATATGTTGCAAGATGTTTGGAACTGGCAATCACACAATCCAAATGGTTATAGAGTTTAATAATTAGTATCGTAACCGGAATTTTATAAAAAGAATATGAAAATATTAATGATTGGTACTACGGTGCAATCTTTATTAGGATTCAGATATGAATTACTTAAAGATTTAGTTAGCGCAGGACATGAAGTATATGCGTTATCTGTTGATTATGATTACAAATCGAAGCAGACATTGATTGATATCGGTGTCGTACCGATAGATTATACAATAAGTCGCTCAGGAATTAATCCCTTCAAGGATTTTGTTAATTTTATTTTTTTATATAAGCTAATAAAAAAAATAACACCAGACATCGTTTTTTCTTATTTTACTAAGCCTTGTATTTGGGGATCGCTTGCCGCATATTATGCTGGTGTTCATAAGATTATCGCGATGCTTGAAGGGTTAGGTTTTTTATTTACCGAACAACCATCTGGGATTCCCCAAAAGACAAAAATCCTAAAAAGAATACAGATTCTGCTCTATAGAATAGCTTTTAAGAAAATTAATACACTTATTGTACTTAATGAAGATGATAGGAATGATTTACTTAACGCTGGTTGTATAGAAGATAGAAAAGTATATGTATTGGGGGGTATTGGAATAAATTTAGAGCATTACAAGTATTCACCAGCACCACTTGAACCAATTTCTTTTATTTTCATTGGCCGATTGCTCAGAGAAAAGGGGATTTATGAATTTATCGCTGCTGCTAAAAATATAAAAGAAAGATTTGAAGGGGTGACGTTTAATGTGCTGGGTAATATTGATCCAGCAAACCCTGGTAGTCTAAAACAAAATGAACTTGATACAATTATTAAAGAAGAAATAATTAACTATGTAGGATATGTGAATGATGTTTCTCATTGGTTAAGTAAGAGCAGTGTTTTCGTTTTACCTTCTTATAGAGAAGGATTTCCTCGAAGTACACAGGAGGCTATGGCTATAGGAAGAGCTGTAATAACTACCGATGTTCCTGGATGTAGAGATACTGTTGTTAATAATTCTAATGGTTTTTTAATACAACGGTGGTCTAGCGATGCTCTTGCAGAGGCGATGGAAAAATTTATTTTATCTAAAGAATTGATTCGCGACTGTGGTAAAGAAAGTGCCAGGATAGCTAAAGAAAAATTTGACACCCGAATTACCAATAAGAAAATAATTACTATATTATTGTCTTAACTTAATATACCTACTTTAAATTAAATTTATATGTATTAGGAATTACTATGAATAAAGTCGCTCTTATTACTGGCGTAACCGGACAGGATGGATCTTACCTGGCAGAATTTCTGCTGGAAAAAGGGTATGAGGTGCATGGTATCAAGCGCCGCGCGTCATCGTTTAATAC
>NZ_JAMNDD010000025.1:0-5756 GCF_051812965.1 Salmonella sp. NW1250
GAGGTGTACTGGCAGGGCGAGCCCCTGCGCCGCGTGCGCGACAGCTTCCATCGCAGCCTGCTGTGGATAGGGCACCAGCCGGGGATAAAAACCCGCCTGACGGCGCGGGAGAACCTGCACTTCTTCCACCCCGGCGACGGCGCGCGCCTCCCGGAGGCGCTGGCGCAGGCCGGGCTGGCGGGATTTGAGGACGTGCCGGTCGCCCGGCTCTCGGCCGGGCAGCAGCGCCGGGTGGCGCTGGCCCGCCTGTGGCTGACCCGCGCCGCGCTGTGGGTACTCGACGAGCCGTTCACCGCCATTGACGTTAACGGCGTGGCGCGCCTCACCCGGCGGATGGCGGCGCACACGGCGCAGGGCGGGATGGTCATTCTCACCACCCACCAGCCGCTGCCGGGGGCCGCGGACACCGTCCGCCGCCTGGCGCTGACCGGCGGGGAGGCAGGGCTGTGATGTGGCGTGTCTTCTGTCTCGAACTGCGCGTGGCGTTCCGCCACGGCGCGGACATCGCCGGCCCGCTGTGGTTCTTCCTGATGGTCATCACCCTGTTTCCGTTAAGCGTCGGGCCGCAGCCGCAGCTGCTGGCGCGTATCGCGCCGGGCATCATCCAGGTGGCGGCGCTGCTGGCCTCGCTGCTGGCGCTGGAGCGGCTGTTTCGCGACGACCTGCAGGACGGCAGCCTGGAGCAGCTGATGCTGCTGCCGGTGCCGCTGCCGGCGGTGGTGCTGGCGAAGGTGCTGGCCCACTGGGCGGTGACCGGCCTGCCGCTGATTATGCTCTCCCCGCTGGTGGCGCTGCTGCTGGGGATGGACGTGTACGGCTGGAAAATCATGGCGCTGACGCTGCTGCTCGGCACGCCGGCGCTGGGGTTTCTCGCCGCGCCGGGCGTTGCGCTGACGGCCGGGCTGCGGCGCGGCGGCGTCCTGCTGGGCATTCTGGTGCTGCCGCTGAGTGTCCCGGTGCTGATTTTCGCCGCCGCGGCGATGGACGCGGCATCGATGCATTTACCCGCTGACGGCTATCTGGCGGTGCTGGGGGCGCTGCTGGCGGGCAGCGCGACGTTAAGCCCGTTCGCCACCGCGGCGGCGCTGCGCCTCAGCGTGCAGTAGCGCCCCGGCGCGACGGACATTTTACTGGTTTCAGGAGGTCAGGTGACGACTATGTGGAAAACCCTTCATCAGCTGGCGGCGCCGCCCCGGCTGTATCAGATTTGCGGCAGGCTTGTGCCGTGGCTGGCGGCAGCCGGCATCATCGCGCTGGCCACCGGCTGGGTCCGGGGCTTTGGTTTCGCCCCGGCGGACTACCAGCAGGGGGAGGGCTACCGCATTATGTACCTGCATGTCCCGGCGGCCATCTGGTCAATGGGTATCTATGCGGCGATGGCGGTGGCGGCGTTTACCGGGCTGGTCTGGCAGATGAAAATGGCCACCCTTGCCGTCGCGGCGATGGCGCCGGTGGGGGCGGTGTACACCTTCATCGCGCTGGTCACCGGCGCGGCGTGGGGCAAACCGATGTGGGGCACCTGGTGGGTGTGGGACGCGCGCCTGACCTCGGAGCTGGTGCTGCTGTTTCTCTACGCCGGGGTCATCGCCCTGTGGCACGCCTTTGACGACCGTAAAATGGCCGGGCGCGCGGCGGGCATTCTGGTGCTGGTCGGCGTGGTGAACCTGCCGGTTATCCACTATTCCGTCGAGTGGTGGAACACCCTGCACCAGGGCTCGACGCGGATGCAGCAGAGTATCGACCCGGCGATGCGCTCGCCGCTGCGCTGGGCCATCGCCGGCTTCCTGCTGCTCTTTATGACGCTGGCGCTGATGCGGATGCGCAACCTGATTTTACTGATGGAAAAACGCCGCCCGTGGGTGAGCGAACTGATACTGAAAAGGGGGCACCGGTGAGTCCGGCATTTTCATCGTGGAGCGATTTTTTCGCCATGGGCGGGTACGCCTTTTTTGTCTGGCTGGCGGTGGCGATGACCGTGGCGCCGCTGGTGCTGCTGGCGCTGCACACGGTGCTGCAGCGCCGGGCCATTCTGCGCGGCGTGGCGCAGCAGCGGGCGCGCGAGGCGCGGATGCGTGCCGCACAGGCGCAACAGGAGGCGGCGTGAACCTGCGACGTAAAAACCGGCTATGGGTGGTCTGCGCGGTGCTGGCGGGCCTGGGGCTGACCACCGCCCTGGTCCTGTACGCGCTGCGCGCGAATATCGACCTGTTCTATACCCCCGGCGAAATCCTCTACGGCAAGCGCGAGACGCAGCAGCTGCCGGCGGCGGGCCAGCGCCTGCGCGTCGGCGGGATGGTGATGCCCGGCAGCGTCAGGCGCGACCCGGACTCGCTGAAGGTGAACTTCAGCCTCTACGACGCCGAAGGGTCGGTGACGGTGAGCTATGAGGGGATACTGCCGGACCTGTTCCGCGAGGGGCAGGGGGTGGTGGTGCAGGGCACCCTGGAGAAGGGCAACCACGTCCTGGCGCACGAGGTGCTGGCCAAGCATGACGAGAACTACACCCCGCCGGAAGTGGAAAAGGCGATGCAGGAAAACCACCGCCGCCCGCAACGCGCTGATAAGGACACCTCATCATGATGCCTGAATACGGCCACGCGCTGCTGTGCCTGGCGCTCGGCGTGGCGCTGCTGCTGTCCGTTTACCCGCTGTGGGGCGTGGCGCGCGGCGACGCGCGGATGATGGCGTCGGCCGGGGTGTTCGCCTGGCTGCTGTTCATCTGCGTGGCGGGCGCGTTTTTCGTGCTGGTGCACGCCTTTGTGGTTAACGACTTCACCGTGGCCTATGTCGCCGGCAACTCGAACACGCAGCTGCCGGTGTGGTACCGGGTGGCCGCCACCTGGGGGGCGCACGAGGGCTCGCTGCTGCTGTGGGTGCTGCTGATGAGCGGCTGGACCCTGGCGGTGGCGGTGTTCAGCCGGCAGGTGCCGGCGGATATCGTCGCCCGGGTGCTGGCGGTGATGGGGATGGTCTGCGCCGGTTTTCTGGCGTTCATCCTGTTCACCTCCGGCCCGTTCGCCCGCACGCTGCCGGCCTTTCCGGTGGAGGGGCGCGACCTGAACCCGCTGCTGCAGGACCCGGGGCTGATTTTCCACCCGCCGCTGCTGTACATGGGCTATGTCGGCTTCTCGGTGGCCTTCGCCTTCGCCATCGCCGCGCTGCTGAGCGGGCGTCTGGACAGTGCGTTCACCCGTTTTGCCCGCCCGTGGACGCTGGCGGCGTGGGTGTTCCTGACGCTGGGCATCGTGCTCGGCTCGGCGTGGGCCTACTACGAGCTGGGCTGGGGCGGCTGGTGGTTCTGGGACCCGGTGGAGAACGCCTCCTTTATGCCGTGGCTGGCGGGCACCGCCCTGCTGCACTCGCTGGCGGTCACGGAACAGCGCGCCGGCTTCAGGGCGTGGACGCTGCTGCTGTCCATCTGCGCCTTCTCGCTGTGCCTGCTGGGCACCTTCCTGGTGCGCTCCGGGGTGCTGGTGTCGGTGCACGCCTTCGCCTCCGACCCGGCGCGCGGAATGTTTATCCTCGCCTTTATGGTGCTGGTCACCGGCGGCTCGCTGCTGCTGTTCGCCGTGCGCGGGCACAGGGTGCGTTCGCGGGTGAACAACGCGCTGTGGTCGCGCGAGTCGCTGCTGCTCGGCAACAACGTCCTGCTGATGGCCGCCATGCTGGTGGTGCTGCTGGGCACCCTGCTGCCGCTGGTGCACAAACAGCTGGGGCTGGGCAGCATTTCGGTGGGGGAGCCGTTCTTTAACACCATGTTCACCTGGCTGATGGTCCCCTTTGCCCTGCTGCTGGGGGTGGGGCCGCTGGTGCGCTGGGGCCGGGACCGGCCGCGTAACATCAGGAAACTGCTGCTCACCGCCCTGGTCTCCACCCTGGTGCTGTCGGTACTGTTGCCATGGCTGCTGGAAGATAAAATCATCGCCATGACGGCGGTAGGGATGGTGATGGCCTGCTGGATTGCGGTGCTGGCGGTGGCCGAAGCCGTACAGCGCGTGTCCCGCGGCACGAAAACCTCTCTCAGCTACTGGGGAATGGTGGCGGCGCACCTCGGGCTGGCGGTGACGATTACCGGCATCGCCTTCAGCCAGAATTACAGCGTGGAGCGTGACGTGCGGATGCGGGCGGGCGACAGCGTGACCATTCACGACTACCGCTTCACCTTCCGGGAGGTGCGGGACATCACCGGCCCCAACTACCGCGGCGGGGTGGCCCTCATCGGGGTGACGCGCCACGGCGAGCCGGAGGCGGTGCTGCACGCGGAGAAACGGCTCTACAACACCAGCCGGATGGTGATGACCGAGGCGGCGATTGACGGCGGGCTGACCCGCGACCTGTACGCCGCGCTCGGGGAGGAGCTGGACAACGGCGCGTGGGCCGTGCGCCTGTACTACAAACCGTTTGTCCGCTGGATATGGGCCGGGGGACTGCTGATGGCGCTGGGCGGGCTGCTGTGCCTGGCGGACCCGCGCTACCGCCGCCGTAAACCATTGCCGGAGGCCGGATGAAACGCAACGTACTGTTATTACCGCTGCTGATTTTTCTGCTGATTGCCGCGGCGCTGCTGTGGCAGCTGGCGCGCAACGCTGAGGGCGATGACCCGACGAATCTCGAATCGGCACTGACCGGAAAGCCGGTGCCGGCGTTCCGCCTGGAATCGCTGGAGACGCCGGGTCAGTACTATCAGGCGGAGGTGCTGACGCAGGGGAAACCGGTGCTGCTTAACGTCTGGGCCACCTGGTGCCCGACCTGCCGCGCCGAACATCAGTACCTGAACCAGCTTTCTGCGCAGGGTATCCGGGTGGTCGGGCTGAACTATAAGGACGACCGGGCGAAGGCGGTGGCCTGGTTAAAAGAACTGGGCAACCCGTATGCGCTGAGTTTATCGGACAGCGACGGGATGCTGGGGCTGGACCTGGGCGTGTACGGCGCGCCGGAAACCTTCCTCATCGACGGCAACGGGATTATCCGTTACCGCCATGCGGGCGATTTGAATGCCCGGGTATGGGAAAGTGAACTGAAACCGCTGTGGGACAGATACAGCCGGGAGGCGGCGCAATGAGACTGTTACCGGGCATGGTGATGCTGATGCTGGCGCTGGTTATCGCCGGGTCAGCGCGGGCAACCACCGACGTGATGCCGTTTAAAGATGAAGCGCAGGAGCAGCAGTTCCGCCAGCTCACGGAGCAGCTGCGCTGCCCGAAATGCCAGAACAACAGCATTGCGGACTCGAACGCGATGATAGCCACCGACATGCGCCGCAGGGTGTATGACCTGATGCAGGAGGGGAAGAGCCGCCAGGAAATCATCGATTACATGGTGGCGCGCTACGGCAACTTCGTCACCTACGACCCGCCGCTGACCCCGCTGACGGTGCTGCTGTGGGTGCTGCCGCTGGCCGCCATCGTGGCGGGCGGATGGATAATCGTTGCCCGCACGCGCCGGCGGGTGCGTATCAGACAGGACGTCCTGGCTGATGCCATTCCGGCGGCGGGACCGCGCGCCGGGTGGGGCGTTTACGTGCCGGGCGTGGTTATTGCGCTGGTCGTGGCCGCCATCAGTTACTCACAGACCGGCAGCTATCAGCAGGTCAGGGCCTGGCAGCAGGCAACGGCGCAGACGCCGGGGCTGCTGGCGCGGGCGCTGGACCCGCAGGCGCAGCCGCTGAATGAGGAGGAGATGGCGCGGCTGGCGCTGGGGCTGCGCACCCGCCTGCAGAATGATGCCGGCAATGTTGAGGGCTGGCTCATGCTGGG
>NZ_JAMNDD010000026.1:0-4549 GCF_051812965.1 Salmonella sp. NW1250
CCCAGCAGGATGTGCTCACGGGTCTGCGGCATCGGGCCGTCAGTCGCAGCAACAACCAGGATCGCGCCGTCCATCTGAGCAGCACCGGTGATCATGTTTTTAACATAGTCGGCGTGCCCCGGGCAGTCTACGTGTGCATAGTGGCGGGTCGGGGTATCGTATTCAACGTGAGAAGTGTTGATGGTGATACCACGCGCTTTTTCTTCCGGCGCGTTATCGATCTGGTCGAATGCGCGAGCGGCACCGCCGTAGGTTTTAGCCAGTACGGTAGTAATGGCAGCGGTCAGCGTTGTTTTACCATGGTCAACGTGGCCGATAGTACCGACGTTAACGTGCGGTTTTGTACGTTCAAACTTTTCTTTAGACATCGATTGTCCCTCTAAGACACGGATAAATCGGTGATATCACCACATCAACCAGGCAACACGCCCGACTTGTTGAATGCTAATAAACAGAAGAGAAAAACAGGAAGGAGAAAAGAAGTGGTGCTGATAGGCAGATTCGAACTGCCGACCTCACCCTTACCAAGGGTGCGCTCTACCAACTGAGCTATATCAGCACATCTTGGAGCGGGCAGCGGGAATCGAACCCGCATCATCAGCTTGGAAGGCTGAGGTAATAGCCATTATACGATGCCCGCATCCTGGAACTCGGCTACCTGATTTTCATTCTGCACTGAATATCGAGAGAAACTCTCTTTATTCGAGCCGGTAAGCGAACTTATCGTCTCGGGCTGCGCCATCGCGCGGCCGAAAATGGTGGTGGGGGAAGGATTCGAACCTTCGAAGTCTGTGACGGCAGATTTACAGTCTGCTCCCTTTGGCCGCTCGGGAACCCCACCGGACTTGATGGTGCCGACTACCGGAATCGAACTGGTGACCTACTGATTACAAGTCAGTTGCTCTACCTACTGAGCTAAGTCGGCATCAAGTAGCGCGCATTCTATGGAGACCTGCGTGCTCATGCAACTAAAAAATTGCATAAAATGTTCTATCGCTCACATTTTGCGCTATAAGAGACAAAAATGCTCTAATTTCAAACAAGAGAGCATAAATTTTCGGCATTTTACCGACCGTCTGACCAGGATACGACGCGGCATTTCAACGCTCCGTCGATAGAAAGCAATCTTCTGTATCTGGTATATTCGTCACATTGCTTCTCAGGGATAGCTTTCACAGCGAGATTTTTTCTTATTATTCCTCCCCATCTGGTGTTACCCTCCTGCCCATTGTCCAAATTAACTTAAATGTGACGTGCCGTTGCATGTCAGGGATGGCCCTCGTTCATCGCTGAACTGATGTAGCAATAGCAGCCAGAAACATGCTTATGAGTATAAAAGAGCAATCGTTAATGACGCCTTACCTACAGTTTGATCGCAGCCAGTGGGCTGCGCTTCGCGATTCTGTGCCGATGACCCTGACCGAGGATGAGATCGCGCAGTTAAAAGGCATTAATGAAGATTTATCGCTGGAAGAAGTTGCAGAAATATATTTACCTCTCTCCCGTTTGCTAAATTTCTATATCAGTTCAAATCTGCGTCGTCAGGCTGTCCTGGAACAGTTTCTGGGCACTAACGGCCAGCGAATCCCTTACATCATCAGTATCGCGGGCAGCGTCGCAGTGGGTAAAAGCACGACAGCACGCGTTCTGCAAGCGTTGCTGAGTCGCTGGCCGGAACACCGCCGTGTTGAATTGATTACCACAGACGGCTTCCTCCACCCAAACCAGGTGTTGAAAGAACGCGGGTTAATGAAGAAAAAGGGGTTCCCCGAATCGTATGATATGCACCGACTGGTGAAATTCGTTTCTGACCTCAAGTCGGGCGTACCGAACGTGACGGCGCCAGTCTATTCTCATTTGATTTACGATGTTATTCCTGAAGGGGATAAAACCGTCGCTCAGCCTGATATATTGATTCTTGAAGGTTTGAATGTTTTACAAAGCGGTATGGATTATCCTCACGATCCGCACCATGTATTTGTCTCTGATTTCGTTGATTTCTCTATTTACGTTGATGCGCCAGAAGAACTTCTTCAGACGTGGTATATCAATCGCTTCCTGAAATTCCGCGAAGGGGCGTTTACCGATCCTGACTCTTATTTCCACAATTATGCGAAATTATCTAAAGAAGAAGCTGTTAATACAGCAGCCTCGCTTTGGAAAGAAATTAACTGGTTGAATTTAAAGCAAAATATCTTACCCACGCGAGAACGTGCCAGCCTTATTATGACCAAGAGCGCTAACCATGCGGTGGAACAGGTAAGATTGCGGAAATAACAGAAAAAAGGGGAGTACCGACTCCCCTTTTTTACTATTCGGCGCTTCGCAGCGATATTTCTCCGCCCATCCAGGGTTTAATCACGCCATCCTGTTCAAGCAATAATGCGCCCTGAGTATCAATGCCGCGAGAAATACCAAATATTTCTTTGTCGCCAATAATTAGTTTTACCGGACGATCAATAAAATTATCCAGTTTTTTCCAGCGCGAAAGATAAGGAGAAAGACCTTCTTGCTCAAAAAGCTCAAGCGCAGCACGTAGCTTATAAATCAGCTTTGCGGCCAGCATATTGCGGTCGAGCGTAATTCCGGCCTCTTGTAGTGTGATCCATCCCTGATTTATCACGTCCTCTTCTACGCGACGCATTGCCATGTTAATACCAGCGCCAATCACTATTTGTGCGGCATCGCCCGTTTTACCGGTTAACTCGACCAGAATACCCGCCAGTTTGCGATCCAGCAGGTAGAGGTCGTTAGGCCACTTCACACGAACTTTATCTGCGCCCAGTTCACGCAGCACTTCCGCCATCACAATTCCAATGACCAGACTCAAGCCTATTGCCGCCGCAGGCCCCTGCTCCAGACGCCAGTACATTGAAAGATATAGATTCGCACCAAACGGTGAGAACCATTTACGCCCGCGACGACCACGCCCCGCCTGTTGGTATTCTGCTACACAGGCATCGCCTGAACGCAGCTCGCCAATTCGATCAAGTAAATACTGATTGGTTGAATCGATAACGGGCAATACCGCCACGTTTCCGCTATCCAGTTGGCTATGAATACGGTCAGCATCCAGTAACTGAATGGGTTCCGGCAAGCTATATCCTTTCCCCGGAACGGTAAATACATCTACTCCCCAGTCGCGTAATGTCTGGATATGTTTATTAATCGCCGCGCGGCTCATTCCCAGCCGTTCACCCAACTGCTCGCCTGAGTGAAACTCTCCGTCGGCAAGTAGTGAGATCAGCGTCAGGGGAACGGTAGTATCTTTCATGCAATGCTCTCCACTGCGTTCACCTCTCCGAACTGACCAATAAAGCGAACCTCAGGCTCCAGCCAGACATTAAATTTTTCACCCACTTTTTGCCGGACATGATGCGCCAGCGCCACCACATCTTTACTTGTCGCATCATTCGCATTAATCAATACCAGCGCCTGTTGGCGATGCACCGCAGCGCCGCCAATGGTGACGCCTTTCAACTGACATTGATCTATCAGCCAGCCTGCCGCCAGCTTCACTGAGCCGTCTGCCTGAGGGTAATGCGGCGCGTTGGGAAATCGCTCTAACAGTTCCATAGCGATATCGGCTGCGACAACGGGATTTTTAAAAAAGCTGCCCGCATTGCCATTCACTTTAGGATCCGGCAATTTTGTGGTGCGCATATGGCATACAGCATCAAACACCTGTTGCGCGGTGACCGTTTTCGGGTCCAGACGAGTAAGATCGCCATAGGTCAACACCGGCTGCCATTGCTTTGACAAACGCAGACCCACCGCGACGATCGCAACGCGATCCTGATATTCATTTTTGAAGATACTGTCACGATAGCCGAAACGGCATTCCGCCGCGGACAAACGCAGACGTTTTCCCGTTTCCAGTTCAACGCAGTCAACGTAGTCGCAGACGCGCTGTAGTTCTACGCCATACGCGCCAATATTCTGTATAGGCGAGGAACCAACGCAGCCAGGGATGAGCGCCAGATTCTCCAGGCCGGGCATGTTGTTGTCCAGCGCGTAGCGAACAAGTTGATGCCAGTTTTCGCCTGCGCCGACGTGTAGGTGCCAGGCGTCCGCGGTTTCATTGACCTCAATGCCTTTCAGGCGGTTAAGGATCACGGTGCCGGCGTAATTTTCCAGAAACAGGACATTGCTTCCTTCACCCAGGATCATAACCGGCAGTCCCTCACGAGTTGCTTGCTGCCAGGCGCTCAGTAGTTGTTGTTCGTTTTCAGCGCATACGATGTGCTTTGCACAATGATCAATGCCGAAGGTATTCCAGGGTTTTAGGGAGTGGGTCATGGCTGCTTTCCTGATACTCAATCGGCAATAGTTTACCGTATCTGTGTTGGGAAGGCTTGTGGTTATATTGAGGGTGGATCGGCGCGTCCCTGTAGGCTGGATAAGGCGGAGCCGCCATCCGACAGACCACAGATAAAACAAAAGGCCCAGTCTTTCGACTGAGCCTTTCATTCTATTTGATGCCTGGCAGTTCCCTACTCTCGCATGGGGAGACCCCACACTACCATCGGCGCTACGGCGTTTCACTTCT
>NZ_JAMNDD010000027.1:0-3101 GCF_051812965.1 Salmonella sp. NW1250
CTGGCGGCAGGGACGTTTTATGGCGTCTGGCAGCACTTCTATGACGACAACTTTTCCGGTGAGGATTTTTCAACTCACTACATCGTGCTCGGCTTTCGTCTGCGCGTGGCGGAGAGCGATTTACGCCTGCCTGATGCCCAGCATGGCAGTTACCGCTGGCTGACGCCGGAACAGCTTCTGGCAAGCGATAATGTTCATGAGAACAGTCGGGCCTACTTCTCTCCTGACGCGCCGGCGGTGGGCCTATGAAGATCCTGGTCTATGGCATTAACTATTCGCCGGAACTGACCGGTATCGGCAAATATACCGGCGAAATGGTGGCGTGGATGGCGCGGGAAGGCCATGAGGTGCGGGTAATCACCGCGCCGCCGTACTACCCGCAGTGGAAGGTTGGCGAGCGCTATTCCGCCTGGCGCTATCGCCGGGAAGAGGGCGAGGCTACCGTCTGGCGCTGCCCGCTGTATGTGCCGAAACAACCCTCCACCCTAAAACGACTGCTTCATCTGGGGAGCTTTGCATTGAGCAGTTTTTTCCCACTGATGGCGCAGCGTCGCTGGAAGCCGGATCGGATTATCGGCGTTGTACCGACGCTCTTTTGTACGCCGGGAATGCGTCTGCTGGCGACACTCTCCGGCGCGCGTACCGTACTGCATATTCAGGATTACGAAGTGGACGCCATGCTCGGCTTAGGAATGGCGGGAAAAGGCAAGCGCGGCAGCGTAGCGCGGTTAGCGACGGCCTTTGAACGCAGCGCGCTGCGTAACGTTGATAATGTTTCGACCATCTCTCGCTCCATGATGAATAAAGCGCGGGAAAAGGGCGTCGCGGCGGAAAAAATCCTCTTTTTTCCGAACTGGTCGGAAGTGGCGCGCTTTCAGGACGTTAATGACGCTGACGTGACGGCTTTGCGTCAGCAGCTTGGCTTGCCAGAGGGCAAAAAAATTGTGCTTTATTCCGGCAATATCGGCGAAAAACAAGGGCTGGAAAAGGTAATTGACGCCGCGGAACGATTACGCGATCGACCGCTGATTTTCGCGATTGTCGGCCAGGGGGGCGGCAAGGCGCGGCTGGAGAACATGGCCCGCGAACGCGGCCTGGCAAATATTAAATTCCTCCCGCTGCAGCCTTACGACGCCTTACCCGCGCTGCTGAAAATGGGCGACTGCCATCTGGTGGTGCAAAAGCGCGGCGCGGCGGATGCGGTGCTGCCCTCCAAGCTGACTAACATTCTGGCGGTCGGCGGCAATGCGGTGATTACCGCTGAGCCGCACACCGAATTAGGACAACTTTGCGCGCGTTATCCGGGCATCGCCGTTTGCGTGGAGCCGGAGTCGACCGACGCGCTGGTCAACGGGATTAGCCAGGCGCTCGCCATGCCGAAAAACAACACGACGGCACGTGAATACGCCGAACGCACGCTCAATAAAGAGAACGTGCTACGCCAATTTATTGCAGATATTCGGGGATGATAATGCGTCAGACAAAACTTTACCCGGTTGTGATGGCCGGTGGCTCCGGTAGCCGATTGTGGCCGCTTTCTCGCGTGCTTTATCCAAAACAGTTTCTGTGCCTGAAAGGCGATCTCACCATGCTGCAAACCACCATTTGCCGTCTGAACGGCGTGGAGTGCGAAAGCCCAGTGGTTATCTGCAACGAACAGCACCGTTTTATCGTTGCCGAACAGCTCCGCCAGCTCAATAAGCTGACGGAGAACATTATTCTTGAGCCCGCCGGGCGCAATACCGCGCCGGCGATTGCGCTGGCGGCGCTGGCAGCGACGCGCCAGCATACGGACTGCGATCCGCTGATGCTGGTACTGGCGGCGGATCATGCGATCGCCAATGAAGAGGCCTTCCGCGACGCGGTGCGCGGCGCCATGCCCTATGCCGACGCGGGCAAACTGGTGACCTTCGGTATCGTGCCGGATCTGCCGGAAACCGGCTATGGCTATATCCGGCGCGGTGATGTCGTGCCGGGCGCGACGGATGCGGTGGCTTTTGAGGTGGCGCAGTTCGTTGAGAAGCCGGGGCTGGAAACCGCTCAGGCCTACGTCGCCAGCGGCGATTACTACTGGAACAGCGGCATGTTTCTGTTCCGCGCCGGACGCTATCTGGAAGAGCTGAAAAAGTTCCGCCCCGATATTCTGGCCGCCTGTGAACAGGCGATGCGCGGCGTCGATCCGGATCTTGACTTCATTCGTGTGGATGAAGAGGCCTTCCTCGCCTGTCCGGAAGAGTCCATTGACTACGCGGTGATGGAGCGGACGGCGGACGCGGTGGTGATGCCAATGGACGCGGGCTGGAGCGATGTCGGCTCGTGGTCCTCGCTGTGGGAAATCAGCGCCCACACCCCGGAGGGAAATGTCCACCACGGCGACGTCATCAGCCATAAAACGGAAAACAGCTACGTTTACGCCGAATCCGGCCTGGTGACCACCGTCGGTGTGAAGGATCTGGTGGTGGTGCAGACCAAAGACGCCGTGCTGATTGCCGATCGCCACGCGGTGCAGGACGTGAAAAAGGTGGTGGAGAAGATCAAGGCCGACGGACGCCATGAGCACCACATGCACCGCGAGGTTTACCGCCCGTGGGGCAAATACGACTCCATCGACGCGGGCGAGCGCTATCAGGTGAAGCGCATTACCGTCAAGCCGGGGGAAGGACTGTCGGTACAGATGCACCATCACCGCGCCGAGCACTGGGTGGTGGTGGCAGGGACCGCCAGAGTCACCATCAACGGCGAGGTTAAGCTGCTCGGTGAAAACGAGTCCATCTATATTCCGCTGGGGGCGACCCACTGCCTGGAAAATCCGGGAAAAATACCGCTCGATTTAATTGAAGTGCGTTCCGGCTCGTATCTCGAAGAGGACGACGTGGTGCGGTTCGAGGATCGTTACGGGCGGGTCTGACGCCTGCAACGGTGCCCGGTAAGCGCAACGCGCCATCCGGCAATGAACAACAATAACGATGTTGGCCATTTACGGTCAGGGCTAACTGTTGCCTGAAGAAGGGTAAGCACATGACAAAATTAACCTGTTTCAAGGCCTACGACATTCGCGGCAGGCTGGGCGAAGAGCTCAATGAAGATATCGCGTGGCGGAT
>NZ_JAMNDD010000028.1:0-245 GCF_051812965.1 Salmonella sp. NW1250
AGGGTGCCGCCGGTGTAAGAATTGGCGCCGGAGAGTGTGAGCGTCTCGTCGCCGGATTTCACCACCTGGCCGCTGCCGCTGATGGCGTTGTCGAACGTGCCGCCGGTGTTCAGCTCCAGCGTGGCGTTATCGGTGACGTCGCCACTTCCCAGCGCGTCAACGTTAGTGGCAACCAGCGTGCCGCTACTGATAAGGGTGCCACCGGTATAAGAATTGGATCCGGAGAGGGTGAGCGTGTCGTCGCC
>NZ_JAMNDD010000028.1:345-3045 GCF_051812965.1 Salmonella sp. NW1250
GGATTTTTCCACACGGCCCGTACCGCCGATGTTATTGATGAAGTCACCGCCGGTGTTCAGTTCCAGCACGGCGTTGTCGGTGACGTCGCCGGTACCCAGCGCCTCAACGTTAGTGGCGACCAGCGTGCCGCCGCTGATGAGCGTGCCGCCGGTGTAAGTATTGCTGCCGGAAAGCGTGAGCGTCTCGTCGCCGGATTTTTCCACACGGCCCGTACCGCCGATGTTATTGATGAAGTCACCGCCGGTGTTCAGTTCCAGCACGGCGTTGTTGGTAACGTCGCCACTTCCCAGCGCATCAACGCTAGTGGCAATCAGCGTGCCGTCGTTGATGGTGGTGCCGCCGGTATAAGTATTGCTGCCGGAAAGCGTGAGCGCGTCGTCGCCGGATTTTTCCACACGGCCCGTACCGCCGATGTTATTGATGAAGTCACCGCCGGTATTCATCTCCAGCGTGGCGTTATCGGTGACGTCGCCAGTGCCCAGCGCCTCAACGTTGCTGGCGACCAGCGTGCCGTCGCTGATGAGCGTGCCGCCGCTGTAGCTGTTGGCGCCTGAGAGCGTCAGCACGTCGTCGCCGGATTTGACCACCTGCCCGCTGCCGCTGATGGCGTTGTCGAACGTGCCGCCGGTGTTCAGTTCCAGCGTGGCGTTGTCGGTGACGTCGCCGCTGCCCAATACATCAACGCGCCCGGCAATCAACGTACCGTCGCTGATGAGAGTCCCGCCGCTGTAGCTGTTAGCCCCGGAGAGCGTCAGCGCGCCGTCGCCGGATTTGACCACCCGGCCGCTGCCGCTGATGGTGTTGTCGAACGTGCCGCCGGTGTTCAGTTCCAGCACGGCGTCGTTAGTGACGTCGCCGCTGCCCAGCGCCTCAACGTTGCTGGCGACCAGCGTGCCGTCGCTGATGAGCGTGCCGCCGCTGTAGCTGTTGGCGCCTGAGAGCGTCAGCACGTCGTCGCCGGATTTGACCACCTGACCGCTGCCGCTGATGGCGTTGTCGAACGTGCCGCCGGTGTTCAGCGCCAGCGTGGCGTTGTCGGTGACGTCGCCACTTCCCAGCGCATCAACGCTAGTGGCAATCAGCGTGCCGTCGTTGATGGTGGTGCCACCGGTATAAGTATTGCTGCCGGAAAGCGTGAGCGTGCCGTCGCCGGATTTTTCCACCTGCCCGCTGCCGCCGATGGCGTTGTCGAACGTGCCGCCGGTGTTCAGCTCCAGCGTGGCGTCGTCGGTGACGTCGCCGCTGCCCAGCGCGTCAACGTTAGTGGCGACCAGCGTGCCGCCGCTGATGGTGGTGCCGCCGGTATAGGTGTTTTCCGCATTCAGGATCAGCGTGCCTGCGCCCTGTTTGATCAGCGATGTGCCGTCCCAGCCGGTGGCGCTGGCGGGATCGAGCGTGGCGTCAACGTTTTCCAGCACCGTATTGACCGCAAAACTGCCGTCGGCATTGGTCAGGTTAAACGTGCCGTGGGCGTCGGTGACGGCGTCGTCGCGGTCGGCATACCATGTCAGGGCGGTGGTCAGTTCGTACTGCTTGCCCGTGTCATCAATGCGGCCATCGACGGTGATAAAGTCGGCCAGATCGGCGTCCATTCCGGCGACGGTAAGCTTTTCGAAATCGCCTGCAATGGTTTTGTCTGACGCGATCAGGGTGAAGGTATCCAGATCGTCCGTGCTGGCGGGATCGCTGTCCAGCACATCGCCGACGCCGGTGATGTCCAGCGTACCGGCCAGCGAGACCTGAGAAGCGGCGTGGATAACAGGATCGACGGTGTTGCCGTTCAGGTTGATGGTCAGCGTGCTATCGCTTTTTTGCGTCAGCGTGGTCGCCTGTAGCGTGCTACCTGCGCCGATTTCGGTGTTGCCGCCGCTTTCGGTGGTGAGATCCGTTACCGTAAACTGGCCGCTGGCGTCCAGCAACAGGCTGGCGCGGTTGTCGATAGCGCCCGTACCCAGCGCGTTGACGTGAGTGGCAATCAGCGTGCCGCCGCTGATGGTGGTAGCGCCGCTGTAGCTGTTGGCGCCTGAGAGCGTGAG
Organism: Salmonella sp. NW1250; assembly: GCF_051812965.1. Taxonomy (NCBI): domain Bacteria; kingdom Pseudomonadati; phylum Pseudomonadota; class Gammaproteobacteria; order Enterobacterales; family Enterobacteriaceae; genus Salmonella; species Salmonella sp. NW1250. The sequence goes on from NZ_JAMNDD010000028.1 coordinate 2,383, forward strand.
CGTCTTGTCACCGGATTTCACCACCTGGCCGCTGCCGCTGATGGCGTTGTCAAAATCGCCGCCGGTGTTCAACTCCAGCGTGGCGTTGTTGGTGACGTCGCCAGTCCCCAGCGCCTCAACGTTGTTGGCGACCAGCGTGCCGCCGCTGATGGTGGTGCCGCCGGTGTAAGAATTGGTTCCGGAGAGCGTGAGCGTCTTGTCGCCGGATTTCACCACGCTGCCCGTACCGCCGATGTTGTTGGCGAAGTCACCGCCGGTGTTCAGTTCCAGCGTGGCGTTGTCGGTAACGTCGCCGCTGCCCAACGCCTCAACGTTGCTGGCGACCAGCGTGCCGCCGCTGATGGTGGTGCCGCCGGTATAAGAATTGGCGCCGGAGAGTGTGAGCGTTTTATCGCCGGATTTCACCACGCTGCCCGTACCGCCGATGGCGTTGTCAAAATCACCGCCGGTGTTCAGCTCCAGCGTGGCGTTGTCGGTGACATCGCCGGTACCCAGCGCCTCAACGTTAGTGGCGACCAGCGTACCGCCGCTGATGATGGTGCCGCCAGTGTAAGTATTGCTGCCGGAAAGCGTGAGCGTCTCGTCGCCGGATTTCACCACCTGGCCGCTGCCGCTGATGGCGTTGTCAAAATCACCGCCGGTGTTCAGTTCCAGCACGGCGTT
>NZ_JAMNDD010000029.1:0-2530 GCF_051812965.1 Salmonella sp. NW1250
GAGGGCGCCTGAGGTGGTGCGGGCAACGGATGTTATGTTCAATTCTGTTTTCTTCATATTATCTGGATAGGGAATGATAAAAAAAATCTGCATTACTGTTATCGTCGTTTTTTTGCTGTTGGTTGGCTATGGTGCTTGGATTGGATCTGAGCAAAATCAGCGAGGAGTATCTTTATTTGAGGTTGCATATACATACAACGCAATGAATCCAATTAGTCGGATCGGCTATACATTTATGCTGAAGAGAAATCATGCTTTAGTCGAGAGGGCTGGAGAGGTTAAGAAATCTATTGATAGCATGAGTGGTGAGTGATTTTTTAAATTTAAAGGACTGATATGAAAAAGATACTTTTTTGTTCGCTGCTTCTTCTTTCTGCAAGTTCATTTGCACAACAATTCCATTATCAGTGTGAAGGACGAGATTTAAAGATAATGCTTTCACCTAATGCAGCTTTTCTTGATGGTAAATCATTCGAATATAAGAATGGAGAGACGAATGGGGAAACGACAAAGATGACCTTCTTTGGTCCTTCTGGTGAGGTTCTCAAGTTTTTGGTTAATCCTGTCAACAACTTATATCGTATGGGGCTGACTTCAGGTGCTACATTTGAAGAGATAAATTGCACTGAAATCTAGAAATATTTTATCTGATTAATAAGATGATCTTCTTGAGATCGTTTTGGTCTGCGCGTAATCTCTTGCTCTGAAAACGAAAAAACCGCCCTGCAGGGCGGTTTTTCGAAGGTTCTCTGAGCTACCAACTCTTTGAACCGAGGTAACTGGCTTGGAGGAGCGCAGTCACCAAAACTTGTCCTTTCAGTTTAGCCTTAACCGGCGCATGACTTCAAGACTAACTCCTCTAAATCAATTACCAGTGGCTGCTGCCAGTGGTGCTTTTGCATGTCTTTCCGGGTTGGACTCAAGACGATAGTTACCGGACAAGGCGCAGCGGTCGGACTGAACGGGGGGTTCGTGCATACAGTCCAGCTTGGAGCGAACTGCCTACCCGGAACTGAGTGTCAGGCGTGGAATGAGATAAACGCGGCCATAACAGCGGAATGACACCGGTAAACCGAAAGGCAGGAACAGGAGAGCGCACGAGGGAGCCACCAGGGGGAAACGCCTGGTATCTTTAAGTCCTGTCGGGTTTCGCCACCACTGATTTGAGCGTCAGATTTCGTGATGCTTGTCAGGGGGGCGGAGCCTATGGAAAAACGGCTTCGCCGTGGCCTTCTTGCTTCCCTGTTAAGCTTCTTCCTGGAAGATGCCAGGAAATTTCCGCCCCGCCAGTAAGCCGGTACCGCTCGCCGCAGCCGAACGACCGAGCGGAGCGAGTCAGTGAGCGAGGAAGCGGAATATCTCCGGGCTTATCTTTGGCACCGTACGCGCCATAGCTGCATTTTTTAATACGATGCAGGATAGGGCAAACGCCGCAAAATGACGTCATCCGACATCATTCCGCCGCGTTCGTCCAGTGACCTACAGTCGGCTCTGGGGTGTCGGGGCTGTGCCCTGACCAGGCGTTTTGTAGTATCGCCACCGTGGTGGCGGTGCTACAAAACATATCCTGTCCCTTCCTTGGCATCTCTGAAGTTTAGCCAGTATACACTCCGCTAGCGCTACGTGACTGGTTCAGGGCTGCGCCCCGACACCCGCTAAAAGCACTGACGCGCCTGCGGCTTGCCCAACCCCGCGCCGTCCGGGAAAGAATTTCCCGATCGACCCGACGTTTCTGTTTACCTGTGATGTTAACGTTTGGATCTTTTTCCCGGGTTTACCTATTTTCTTCTAATGAAGCGTTCACAGCTGACGTTAATAGATGGGTGCTTCATGTTTGGTTTTTCACCAGGAGAACTTATGAACCTTTGCCCCGATGAACGTCTGCTCTTTGTGCGGATGATTTCCGCTATGCTTCGCCGTTCGGGTGGTGATGCGGGTGCTGTTATGTTTGAGGCGTATCGCCATATTGTGTCCGATACCAATCAAGCTCGTCGTTCCTACATGCTCGACCTGCTCGAAAGCGTCAGGCATGACTATGTACACGGTGGATATACATAGTTGCCATGGATACGCTTTTCGTCTAAGTGAGCGTTCTTTTCGTCTCTTTATTCGCCGTCCTGTATGCCGAAGCGTGCGCTCAGCTTCTGATAAAGCGCTTCTGCCTGTTCGTGCATTCGCTCACAGTCGGCTGCCTCGTCATCAAGATCGAGCACGTCGAGTTTTTCGAGCAGCAGCAGCGACTGCGCCCGGATAAATTTTGCCATGTTCAGTGCGGCTGATTCCTGTTTTGTCATACGGCTTTTTCCCGGTTTTATGGTGATCGCAGACTGAAATCTTACTTCATTCACTTGAGTGCATAGCCATGCAGGTACGCAGAAATCATCAGGGGCGTTTTTTCTCGATATGGGCACAGAAAGGTGTATGTTTCAGGCCGGAGTCCTCAGAAACGCCCTGAGGGCGCCTGAGGTGGTGCGGGCAACGGATGTTATGTTCAATTCTGTTTTCTTCATATTATCTGGATAGGGAATGA
>NZ_JAMNDD010000030.1:0-2096 GCF_051812965.1 Salmonella sp. NW1250
AATGCGGCGGACATCAGCAACAGCGGGGCGTACTTTCACCAGCCGCTGCGGCTGCCGGGGCAGTATTTTGACGACGAGACAGGGCTGCATTACAATCTGTTCAGATATTATGCACCGGAGTGTGGCAGGTTCGTCAGTCAGGATCCGATTGGGCTAAGGGGCGGGATAAACCTTTATCAGTATGCGCCTAATCCTATTAGGTGGATCGATCCGTGGGGGTTGACAGGGACATACATGTTTACGGATGGATCAAATTGGTACATAGGAAAAGGGCCTGAAAGTCGAATGTATGATTCGATGGGAGAAAGAGTTGGGGGGAAAATAAATGTTACTCAAGGATTACATGTTGATTATGGAAATAATACGACTGGGTTAATGGTTGAAGCCGAACTTATGCGGAGAAATTCTGCAGTAACAGATGTTAATTTCAAGAATGCCATTAATTCTCCTGGAGAAAAGCTTTTAGCTGACGCACAAGTAAATAATAAGGCATTATACAATGATATTGTAGCAAAAGCAGACTCCTTCGAAACGGAATTTAACAAAACTAAGGGGGTAAAATGCATTTAGATATGAATTTTATTGTAAGGAAAAATCTGGACGGAGAATACGTCATAATTCATGCTAATCAGCTTAAAGAGGGTGTTGAGTATGCGGTAAAAATGGGTGTGACTCAAGTTCAGATAAGAGGCGTGCTTGGGAGTGATGATATAGGTATGACAATTGATTTTAGGCAGTTTGAGAAACTCTCTAAAAAATTAAAGGTCATTTCTTTTACAGATAAAATAGATAGTATTATTAATTTTGATTTTATTTATTCTTTGAGTCGACTTGAAAAGATTTTTTTTCAAAAAAAACAATCTTTCACTATGGATGTTTCATTGTTTCCTGCGCTGAAATATTTAGGCTTCGAGTATTGGAAGGGGGTGAGTAATATTAATTTATCTCGTAGCCTAGAAAGTTTAGTTGTTTATAAATTTAACGAGCCTAATCTTAAAGATTTTTTGGGATTGAGTAAATTAAATGCACTTCATATTTATGATTCGAAAATATCAGATTTATCTGATATTGAATCCCTCTCTATTAAAGAATTATATTTGGTTAAAAATAATTGCCTGAAGGAAGTGGGGGTTATTAGTAGAATGAATTCACTGAGGAAATTATATATAGAAAAATGCAGGGGCGTTACTGATTTTTCTTTTTTAATAGGAAACAAAACTATTGAAGATTTGTTTTTATCTGATGTGGATTCTTTTTGTTTTATTCCAAGTATGAGAAACTTGAACTCTCTTAGATTTTGGAGTTTAGAGGACGGTGATTTGAGTTTTTTATTACAGTCCCCTACATTAAAGATAGTTGACTTTCATCCTCAAAGGAAAAATTACACTCATAAAAAAGAAGAAATAAATATTTTAATTAATACATAATTTTTAGAGTTGTGCCCTTGGACCGTAGATTGATGTAGAATTCTTTATTTTGAAAATAATCACTGGTGGCTACGATTTTTGTTCCTTGTTGGTTTTTCAGGAGATTAAGCTCTACTCTGAACCATTAAAGAGCCCGGCTCATCACCGGGATCGTTCAGTTATCTGCCGCGTTTGATCACCGGAATATCCCCGGTATCATTCAGCGCCCCCGGAAAGGTTTGTAGCCACGCCTTCACTTTCCGTTAGTTGATATACGTAACGCTCATACCTTCAATGCAGCCCCACAGTTCACGAGTATTTTGCAGCGTGATCACGATGCAGTCTTTCATCATCCGAATTTTAACGGGCATCCCGTTAATAAATCCGTCCTGTGCCATCCAGACGCCGTACAAACGAACCGAATGTCCTTCAACGCATGAATAAAACTCACAGTGGGTAAAATCCGGCACAGTATCAGGATCGCGTATCGATCTCGCTTTTTTAGTGGGTTTCAGCAGATTGGCATTTTCTGCTGATGTTCATCGTGATCAACTGAGACTGGAAAAGAAACATCAGTATTACAGGGAACAGAAAGCGAATGCTACAACCGGCCTGGGTTGCCGGAGACGGTGAACTCACCGGGGAAACAGCAGGACAGGTATACCTGGAATGCGCTGGGGCTGATGAGCA
>NZ_JAMNDD010000031.1:0-1803 GCF_051812965.1 Salmonella sp. NW1250
CTGGCGGCAGGGACGTTTTATGGCGTCTGGCAGCACTTCTATGACGACAACTTTTCCGGTGAGGATTTTTCAACTCATTACATCGTGCTCGGCTTTCGTCTGCGCGTGGCGGAGAGCGATTTACGCCTGCCTGACACCCAGCATGGCAGTTACCGCTGGCTGACGCCGGAACAGCTTCTGGCAGGCGAGAACGTCCACGAGAATAGTCGAGCTTATTTTCAAAATGAACCCCATTCTGTCATTGGTTTAGACAAAAAGGACGTCAAGTATGTCTGATGTACCCTTAATTGCTGTTGTAATGGCTGGTGGTACAGGGAGCCGTCTTTGGCCTCTATCTCGAGAACTTTACCCAAAACAATTTTTACAACTTTCTGGAAAAAATTCCTTATTACAGACAACCCTGCTTCGGTTGTCGGCACTTGCATGTAATGAACCATTGGTTATAACAAACGAGCAGCACCGTTTTATTGTTGCGGAGCAGTTACGGCAAATAGATCAACTACATAATAATATCATTCTTGAACCGTATGGGAGAAATACAGCTCCAGCGATTGCTCTTGCTGCATTATCAGCGCTTAGACGTAAGGAGCAGGAGGATCCTTTACTTTTAGTTCTTGCAGCCGATCATATTATCGCTAAAGAAGAAGTTTTCTGTAATGCCGTTAAGAAAGCAGTCCCCATTGCCGAAAACGGCAATATTGTTACATTTGGTATCATACCTGAATATGCTGAGACTGGTTATGGCTATATAGAGCGTGGTGTGCCTTTCTCTGTAAATGCAAATTCAACTGAAACAGATTTTTATCATGTGAAAAAATTTGTTGAAAAGCCGGATAGATTAAAAGCAGAGAAATATATTTCAACAGGGGATTATTTCTGGAATAGCGGCATATTTATGTTTAAAGCCACTGTTTATCTGAATGAGTTAAAAAAATTCAGACCAGATATTTATAGCGTTTGTGAGCAGGTGCTTTCTTCTTCATATCGCGATCTTGATTTTATTCGCCTTCCAGAAACTTTATTTAAAGATTGTCCTGCAGAATCTATTGATTTTGCTGTTATGGAAAAAACGGAGCGTTGCATTGTCTGCCCGATTGATATTGGTTGGAGTGATGTTGGTTCTTGGCAGTCTTTATGGGATATCAGCGAAAAAACAGATGAGGGAGATGTTTGTAAGGGCGACATTCTGACATACAACACTAAAAATAACTACATATACTCAGAGTCAGCATTGGTTGCTGCTGTAGGTGTTGAAGATATTGTTATTGTACAAACAAAAGATGCCATACTTGTTTCTAAAAAATCTGATGTCCAGGATGTAAAAAAGATCGTTGAGATGCTAAAGGCTCAAGAGCGTACAGAGTATATTGTCCATCGTGAGGTTTTTCGTCCATGGGGTAAATTCGACTCAATAGATCAGGGTGAGCGATATAAAGTTAAGAAGATCATTGTCAAACCAGGAGAAGGGCTTTCCTTGCGTATGCATCATCATCGTTCAGAACACTGGATTGTACTTTCTGGTACGGCTAAAGTCACCCTGGATGATAAAACGATGCTAGTGACTGCCAATGAGTCGATTTATATTCCATTGGGTGCAACGTATAGTCTGGAGAATCCAGGTGTTATTCCTCTTAATCTTATAGAAGTCAGTTCAGGAGATTATTTGGGAGAAGATGATATTGTTCGGCAGAAAGAACGTTACAAAAAAGATAATTGAATCATGAATAAATTAACCTGTTTCAAGGCCTACGACATTCGCGGCAGGCTGGGCGAAGAGCTCAATGAAGATATCGCGTGGCGGAT
>NZ_JAMNDD010000032.1:0-1693 GCF_051812965.1 Salmonella sp. NW1250
AGGTAAGGAGGTGATCCAACCGCAGGTTCCCCTACGGTTACCTTGTTACGACTTCACCCCAGTCATGAATCACAAAGTGGTAAGCGCCCTCCCGAAGGTTAAGCTACCTACTTCTTTTGCAACCCACTCCCATGGTGTGACGGGCGGTGTGTACAAGGCCCGGGAACGTATTCACCGTGGCATTCTGATCCACGATTACTAGCGATTCCGACTTCATGGAGTCGAGTTGCAGACTCCAATCCGGACTACGACGCACTTTATGAGGTCCGCTTGCTCTCGCGAGGTCGCTTCTCTTTGTATGCGCCATTGTAGCACGTGTGTAGCCCTGGTCGTAAGGGCCATGATGACTTGACGTCATCCCCACCTTCCTCCAGTTTATCACTGGCAGTCTCCTTTGAGTTCCCGGCCGGACCGCTGGCAACAAAGGATAAGGGTTGCGCTCGTTGCGGGACTTAACCCAACATTTCACAACACGAGCTGACGACAGCCATGCAGCACCTGTCTCACGGTTCCCGAAGGCACATTCTCATCTCTGAAAACTTCCGTGGATGTCAAGACCAGGTAAGGTTCTTCGCGTTGCATCGAATTAAACCACATGCTCCACCGCTTGTGCGGGCCCCCGTCAATTCATTTGAGTTTTAACCTTGCGGCCGTACTCCCCAGGCGGTCTACTTAACGCGTTAGCTCCGGAAGCCACGCCTCAAGGGCACAACCTCCAAGTAGACATCGTTTACGGCGTGGACTACCAGGGTATCTAATCCTGTTTGCTCCCCACGCTTTCGCACCTGAGCGTCAGTCTTTGTCCAGGGGGCCGCCTTCGCCACCGGTATTCCTCCAGATCTCTACGCATTTCACCGCTACACCTGGAATTCTACCCCCCTCTACAAGACTCAAGCCTGCCAGTTTCGAATGCAGTTCCCAGGTTGAGCCCGGGGATTTCACATCCGACTTGACAGACCGCCTGCGTGCGCTTTACGCCCAGTAATTCCGATTAACGCTTGCACCCTCCGTATTACCGCGGCTGCTGGCACGGAGTTAGCCGGTGCTTCTTCTGCGGGTAACGTCAATTGCTGCGGTTATTAACCACAACACCTTCCTCCCCGCTGAAAGTACTTTACAACCCGAAGGCCTTCTTCATACACGCGGCATGGCTGCATCAGGCTTGCGCCCATTGTGCAATATTCCCCACTGCTGCCTCCCGTAGGAGTCTGGACCGTGTCTCAGTTCCAGTGTGGCTGGTCATCCTCTCAGACCAGCTAGGGATCGTCGCCTTGGTGAGCCGTTACCTCACCAACAAGCTAATCCCATCTGGGCACATCTGATGGCAAGAGGCCCGAAGGTCCCCCTCTTTGGTCTTGCGACGTTATGCGGTATTAGCCACCGTTTCCAGTAGTTATCCCCCTCCATCAGGCAGTTTCCCAGACATTACTCACCCGTCCGCCACTCGTCAGCAAAGCAGCAAGCTGCTTCCTGTTACCGTTCGACTTGCATGTGTTAGGCCTGCCGCCAGCGTTCAATCTGAGCCATGATCAAACTCTTCAATTTAAAAGTTTGATGCTCAAAGAATTAAACTTCGTAATGAATTACGTGTTCACTCTTGAGACTTGGTATTCATTTTTCGTCCGAGGACGTTAAGAATCCGTATCTTCGAGTGCCCACACAGATTGTCTGATAAATTGTTAAAGAGCAGTGC
>NZ_JAMNDD010000033.1:0-1265 GCF_051812965.1 Salmonella sp. NW1250
AAATTAACCTGTTTCAAGGCCTACGACATTCGCGGCAGGCTGGGCGAAGAGCTCAATGAAGATATCGCGTGGCGGATTGGCCGCGCTTACGGCGAATATTTAAAACCGAAAACCATCGTGCTGGGCGGCGACGTGCGCCTGACCAGCGAGGCGCTGAAGCTGGCGCTGGCGAAAGGGTTACAGGATGCGGGCGTTGACGTGCTGGATATCGGTATGTCCGGCACCGAAGAGATTTACTTCGCCACCTTCCACCTCGGCGTGGACGGCGGTATTGAAGTGACCGCCAGCCATAACCCGATGGACTACAACGGCATGAAGCTGGTGCGCGAGGGCGCCCGCCCGATAAGCGGCGACACCGGTCTGCGCGACGTTCAGCGTCTGGCGGAAGCGGGCGATTTCCCGCCGGTGAACGAGGCCGCGCGCGGCAGCTACAGACAAATCAGCCTGCGCGACGCCTACATCGGCCACCTGCTCGGCTATATCAGTGTTAACAATCTCACCCCGCTGAAGCTGGTGGTGAATTCCGGCAACGGCGCGGCGGGGCCGGTCATTGACGCCATCGAAGCGCGTCTGAAGGCGCTGGGCGCGCCGGTGGAGTTCATCAAAATCCACAACACCCCGGACGGCACCTTCCCGAACGGCATTCCCAACCCGTTGCTGCCGGAGTGTCGCGACGACACCCGCAAGGCCGTTATTGAACACGGGGCGGACATGGGCATCGCCTTTGACGGCGACTTCGACCGCTGCTTCCTGTTCGATGAGAAAGGGCAGTTTATCGAGGGGTACTACATCGTCGGGCTGCTGGCGGAAGCGTTTCTGGAAAAACACCCGGGGGCGAAGATTATCCACGACCCGCGCCTGACCTGGAACACGGAGGCAGTGGTGACGGCGGCGGGCGGGACGCCGGTGATGTCAAAAACCGGACATGCCTTTATCAAGGAGCGGATGCGTACGGAGGATGCCATTTATGGCGGGGAAATGAGCGCGCATCACTATTTCCGTGATTTTGCCTACTGCGACAGCGGGATGATCCCGTGGCTGCTGGTGGCGGAGCTGGTGTGCCTGAAGGGGCAGTCGCTGGGTGAACTGGTCCGCGACCGGATGGCGGCGTTCCCGGCGAGCGGGGAAATCAACAGCAGGCTGGCGGAGCCGGCGGCGGCCATTGCGCGGGTGGAAGCGCACTTCGCGGAAGAGGCGCAGGCGGTGGACCGCACGGACGGCCTCAGCATGTCATTCCCGGACTGGCGTTTCAACCTGCGCTCGTC
>NZ_JAMNDD010000035.1:0-1010 GCF_051812965.1 Salmonella sp. NW1250
TCTTACCTGGCAGAATTTCTGCTGGAAAAAGGGTATGAGGTGCATGGTATCAAGCGCCGCGCGTCATCGTTTAATACCGAGCGCGTGGACCATATTTATCAGGACCCGCACAGCTGCAACCCGAAATTTCATCTGCATTATGGCGACCTGACCGACGCCTCCAACCTGACCCGCATTTTACAGGAAGTGCAGCCGGATGAGGTCTACAATCTGGGCGCAATGAGCCACGTGGCGGTGTCGTTTGAGTCGCCGGAATATACCGCCGATGTGGATGCGATGGGCACGCTGCGCCTGCTGGAGGCGATTCGCTTCCTCGGTCTTGAAAAGAAAACGCGTTTCTACCAGGCCTCCACCTCTGAACTGTACGGGCTGGTGCAGGAAATTCCGCAGAAAGAGACCACGCCGTTCTACCCGCGTTCCCCCTATGCGGTGGCGAAACTGTACGCCTACTGGATCACCGTCAACTACCGTGAATCCTACGGCATTTACGCCTGTAACGGCATTCTGTTTAACCACGAGTCCCCGCGTCGCGGCGAAACCTTCGTCACCCGTAAGATCACCCGCGCCATCGCCAATATCGCCCAGGGACTGGAGTCCTGCCTGTATCTCGGCAACATGGACTCGTTGCGCGACTGGGGCCATGCGAAAGATTACGTGCGGATGCAGTGGATGATGTTACAGCAGGAGCAGCCGGAAGATTTCGTGATTGCCACCGGCGTGCAGTATTCCGTGCGCCAGTTTGTGGAGCTGGCGGCGGCGCAACTGGGGATAAAACTGCGCTTTGAAGGCGAAGGCATTAATGAGAAAGGGATCGTGGTATCCGTTACCGGACACGATGCGCCGGGCGTGAAACCGGGGGATGTGATTGTGGCCGTTGATCCGCGTTATTTCCGTCCGGCGGAAGTGGAAACCCTGCTGGGCGACCCGTCCAAAGCGCATGAGAAACTGGGCTGGAAACCGGAAATCACCCTGTCGGAGATGGTCTCCGAGATGGTGGCGAACGATCTGGA
>NZ_JAMNDD010000036.1:0-985 GCF_051812965.1 Salmonella sp. NW1250
CTGCACAACGTGAACAAACTGCTGTTTCTCGGTTCGTCCTGTATCTATCCGAAACTGGCAAGGCAGCCGATGGCGGAAAGCGAGCTGCTGCAGGGAACACTGGAGCCGACCAACGAGCCGTACGCCATCGCCAAGATCGCCGGGATTAAACTGTGCGAGTCCTACAACCGGCAGTACGGTCGCGACTACCGTTCGGTGATGCCAACCAACCTGTACGGCCCGCATGATAATTTCCATCCGGACAATTCACATGTGATCCCGGCGCTGCTGCGCCGCTTTCATGAGGCCGCGCAGAGCCACGCGCCGGAGGTGGTGGTGTGGGGCAGCGGCACGCCGATGCGTGAATTTCTGCACGTTGACGATATGGCGGCGGCCAGTATTCACGTGATGGAGCTGGCGCGCGAAGTGTGGCAGGAGAACACTGCCCCGATGCTGTCGCACATTAATGTCGGCACTGGCGTGGACTGCACCATTCGCGAGCTGGCGCAGACCATCGCAAAGGTGGTGGGTTACCAGGGCCGGGTGGTGTTCGACGCCGCGAAGCCGGACGGCACGCCGCGTAAATTGCTCGACGTCACGCGCCTGCATCAGCTTGGCTGGTATCACGAAATTTCACTGGAGGCAGGGCTTGCCGGTACTTACCAGTGGTTCCTTGAGAATCAGCAACGGTTCCGGGGGTGACAATGTTTTTACGTCAGGAAGATTTCGCCACCGTGGTGCGGACCACGCCCCTCATCTCCCTCGATTTCATCGTGGAAAACGGCCAGGGGGAAATTTTACTGGGCCAGCGTCTCAACCGTCCGGCGCAGGGCTACTGGTTTGTGCCGGGGGGGCGGGTGTGCAAAGACGAAACGCTGGAAGCCGCCTTTGCACGCCTGACGCAGGCGGAACTGGGCGTGCGTCTGCCGCTGGCGGCAGGGACGTTTTATGGCGTCTGGCAGCACTTCTATGACGACAACTTTTCCGGTGAGGATTTTTCAACTCA
>NZ_JAMNDD010000037.1:0-980 GCF_051812965.1 Salmonella sp. NW1250
CAGCCAGCCTACAAAATCGCTGAACTGGCAGGCTTCTCCGTACCAGAAACCACCAAGATTCTGATCGGTGAAGTTACGGTCGTTGACGAAAGCGAACCGTTCGCACACGAAAAACTGTCTCCGACTCTGGCGATGTATCGTGCGAAAGATTTCGAAGAAGCGGTAGAAAAAGCAGAAAAACTGGTCGCAATGGGCGGTATCGGTCATACCTCCTGCCTGTACACTGACCAGGATAACCAGCCAGAACGCGTTGCTTACTTCGGTCAGATGATGAAAACCGCGCGTATCCTGATCAACACCCCGGCCTCTCAGGGTGGTATCGGCGACCTGTACAACTTCAAACTCGCACCTTCCCTGACGTTGGGTTGTGGTTCCTGGGGTGGTAACTCCATCTCTGAAAACGTTGGTCCGAAACACCTGATCAACAAGAAAACCGTTGCTAAGCGAGCTGAAAACATGTTGTGGCACAAACTTCCGAAATCTATCTACTTCCGCCGTGGCTCTCTGCCCATCGCGCTGGATGAAGTGATTACTGATGGCCACAAACGTGCGCTCATCGTGACTGACCGCTTCCTGTTCAACAACGGCTACGCAGACCAGATCACCTCTGTGCTGAAAGCGGCTGGCGTTGAAACCGAAGTCTTCTTCGAAGTTGAAGCCGACCCGACGCTTTCCGTTGTTCGCAAAGGCGCTGAGCTGGCTAACTCCTTCAAACCGGACGTGATTATCGCGCTGGGCGGTGGTTCCCCGATGGACGCCGCGAAAATCATGTGGGTCATGTACGAACACCCGGAAACTCACTTCGAAGAGCTGGCGCTGCGCTTTATGGACATCCGTAAACGTATCTACAAGTTCCCGAAAATGGGCGTGAAAGCGAAAATGATCGCCGTCACCACCACTTCCGGTACCGGTTCTGAAGTCACACCGTTTGCGGTTGTGACCGACGATGCAACCGGTCAGAAATATCCGCTGGCTGACTA
>NZ_JAMNDD010000038.1:0-931 GCF_051812965.1 Salmonella sp. NW1250
TGGGTTGCCGGAGACGGTGAACTCACCGGGGAAACAGCAGGACAGGTATACCTGGAATGCGCTGGGGCTGATGAGCAGCCACCGGCGCATCACGGGGAGCGTGGAGAGCTGGCGGTATACGCCGCGCGGTCTGCTGGCGGCGCACACGGATGAGGAGAAGCGCGAGACGCGCTGGCAGTACACGCCGGAAGGCCGGGTGACCGCGCTGACCAACGGCAACGGGGCGCAGTACCGGTTCAGTCACGATGCGGACGGCAGGCTGGTGCGTGAGGTGCGCCCGGACGGACTGAGCCGTACTTTTATCCTGGACGACAGCGGTTATCTGACGGCGATACAGACCACGGGCACGCAGGGCGGCGTGCGGCGGGAGATGCAGCAGCGGGATGCGCTGGGCCGTCTGTTACGGACGGAGAATGAACACGGCCAGCGGACGTTCAGCTACAACCGGCTGGACCAGATAACGGCAGTGACGCTCACGCCCACGGAGGCGGGGCAACAGCAGCACCGGATGCAGGCCGACACGGTGCGTTTTGAGTATGACCGCAGCGGCTGGCTGACGGCGGAGCACGCGGGGAACGGCAGCATATGTTATCAGCGCGACGCGCTGGGCAACCCGACGGACATCACGCTGCCGGACGGGCAGCACCTGACGCATCTGTATTACGGGAGCGGGCATCTGTTACAGACGGCGCTGGACGGCCTGACGGTGAGCGAGTATGAGCGCGACAGCCTGCACCGTCAGATAATGCGCACGCAGGGGCAGCTTGCGACGTACAGCGGCTACGACGACGACGGGCTGCTGAGCTGGCAGCGCAGCCTGGCGCCCGGCAGCGCCCCTGTTCTTCCCGGCCAGCGCCCGGCGCGGCAGGGCTGCGTGACGTCGAGGGACTATTACTGGAACAACCACGGCGAGGTGGGCACGATTGACGAC
>NZ_JAMNDD010000039.1:0-887 GCF_051812965.1 Salmonella sp. NW1250
CAGATGGACGGCGCGATCCTGGTTGTTGCTGCGACTGACGGCCCGATGCCGCAGACCCGTGAGCACATCCTGCTGGGTCGTCAGGTAGGCGTTCCGTACATCATCGTGTTCCTGAACAAATGCGACATGGTTGATGACGAAGAGCTGCTGGAACTGGTTGAAATGGAAGTTCGTGAACTTCTGTCTCAGTACGACTTCCCGGGCGACGACACGCCGATCGTTCGTGGTTCTGCTCTGAAAGCGCTGGAAGGCGACGCAGAGTGGGAAGCGAAAATCATCGAACTGGCTGGCTTCCTGGATTCTTACATTCCGGAACCAGAGCGTGCGATTGACAAGCCGTTCCTGCTGCCGATCGAAGACGTATTCTCCATCTCCGGTCGTGGTACCGTTGTTACCGGTCGTGTAGAGCGCGGTATCATCAAAGTGGGCGAAGAAGTTGAAATCGTTGGTATCAAAGAGACTCAGAAGTCTACCTGTACTGGCGTTGAAATGTTCCGCAAACTGCTGGACGAAGGCCGTGCCGGTGAGAACGTAGGTGTTCTGCTGCGTGGTATCAAACGTGAAGAAATCGAACGTGGTCAGGTACTGGCTAAGCCGGGCACCATCAAGCCGCACACCAAGTTCGAATCTGAAGTGTACATTCTGTCCAAAGATGAAGGCGGCCGTCATACTCCGTTCTTCAAAGGCTACCGTCCGCAGTTCTACTTCCGTACTACTGACGTGACTGGCACCATCGAACTGCCGGAAGGCGTAGAGATGGTAATGCCGGGCGACAACATCAAAATGGTTGTTACCCTGATCCACCCGATCGCAATGGACGACGGTCTGCGTTTCGCAATCCGTGAAGGCGGCCGTACCGTTGGCGCGGGCGTTGTTGCTAAAGTTCT
>NZ_JAMNDD010000040.1:0-708 GCF_051812965.1 Salmonella sp. NW1250
TCGCTGCCGCAGCTTCGGTGCATGGTTTAGCCCCGTTACATCTTCCGCGCAGGCCGACTCGACCAGTGAGCTATTACGCTTTCTTTAAATGATGGCTGCTTCTAAGCCAACATCCTGGCTGTCTGGGCCTTCCCACATCGTTTCCCACTTAACCATGACTTTGGGACCTTAGCTGGCGGTCTGGGTTGTTTCCCTCTTCACGACGGACGTTAGCACCCGCCGTGTGTCTCCCGTGATAACATTCTCCGGTATTCGCAGTTTGCATCGGGTTGGTAAGCCGGGATGGCCCCCTAGCCGAAACAGTGCTCTACCCCCGGAGATGAATTCACGAGGCGCTACCTAAATAGCTTTCGGGGAGAACCAGCTATCTCCCGGTTTGATTGGCCTTTCACCCCCAGCCACAGGTCATCCGCTAATTTTTCAACATTAGTCGGTTCGGTCCTCCAGTTAGTGTTACCCAACCTTCAACCTGCCCATGGCTAGATCACCGGGTTTCGGGTCTATACCCTGCAACTTAACGCCCAATTAAGACTCGGTTTCCCTCCGGCTCCCCTATTCGGTTAACCTTGCTACAGAATATAAGTCGCTGACCCATTATACAAAAGGTACGCAGTCACACAGGTAAACCTGTGCTCCCACTGCTTGTACGTACACGGTTTCAGGTTCTTTTTCACTCCCCTCGCCGGGGTTCTTTTCGCCTTTCCCTCA
>NZ_JAMNDD010000041.1:0-704 GCF_051812965.1 Salmonella sp. NW1250
ATGGAAAGTCTGAACGCCCTGCTTCAGGGCATGGGGCTGATGCACCTTGGCGCAGGCCAGGCCATCATGCTGCTGGTGAGCCTGCTGCTGCTGTGGCTGGCGATTGCGAAGAAGTTCGAGCCGTTACTGCTGCTGCCAATTGGCTTCGGCGGCCTGCTCTCCAATATCCCGGAAGCGGGTATGGCGCTGACCGCGCTGGAAAGCCTGCTGGCGCACCACGACGCCGGGCAGCTGGCGGTGATTGCCGCGAAGCTGAACTGCGCGCCGGACGTGCACGCCATTAAAGAGGCATTAGCGCTGGCGCTGCCGTCGGTGCAGAGCCAGATGGAGAACCTGGCGGTGGACATGGGCTACACGCCGGGGGTGCTGGCGCTGTTCTACAAAGTGGCGATTGGCTCCGGTGTCGCGCCGCTGGTCATCTTTATGGGCGTCGGCGCGATGACCGACTTCGGCCCGCTGCTGGCCAACCCGCGCACCCTGCTGCTCGGCGCGGCGGCGCAGTTCGGTATCTTCGCCACCGTGCTGGGGGCGCTGACGCTGAACTACTTCGGCCTTATCAGCTTCACCCTGCCGCAGGCGGCGGCCATCGGCATTATCGGCGGCGCGGACGGCCCGACGGCGATTTACCTGTCGGGCAAGCTGGCGCCGGAGCTGCTGGGGGCCATCGCGGTGGCGGCGTACTCGTATATGGCGCTGGTGCCGTT
>NZ_JAMNDD010000042.1:0-662 GCF_051812965.1 Salmonella sp. NW1250
GCTCCCACTGCTTGTACGTACACGGTTTCAGGTTCTTTTTCACTCCCCTCGCCGGGGTTCTTTTCGCCTTTCCCTCACGGTACTGGTTCACTATCGGTCAGTCAGGAGTATTTAGCCTTGGAGGATGGTCCCCCCATATTCAGACAGGATACCACGTGTCCCGCCCTACTCATCGAGCTCACAGCACATGCGCTTTTGTGTACGGGGCTGTCACCCTGTATCGCGCGCCTTTCCAGACGCTTCCACTAACACACATGCTGATTCAGGCTCTGGGCTCCTCCCCGTTCGCTCGCCGCTACTGGGGGAATCTCGGTTGATTTCTTTTCCTCGGGGTACTTAGATGTTTCAGTTCCCCCGGTTCGCCTCATTAACCTATGGATTCAGTTAATGATAGTGTGACGAATCACACTGGGTTTCCCCATTCGGGTATCGCCGGTTATAACGGTTCATATCACCTTACCGGCGCTTATCGCAGATTAGCACGCCCTTCATCGCCTCTGACTGCCAGGGCATCCACCGTGTACGCTTAGTCGCTTAACCTCACAACCCGAAGATGTTTCTTACGATTCATCATCGTGTTGCGAAAATTTGAGAGACTCACGAACAACTTTCGTTGTTCTGTGTTTCAATTTTCAGCTTGATCCAGATTTTTAAAGAGCAAA
>NZ_JAMNDD010000043.1:0-604 GCF_051812965.1 Salmonella sp. NW1250
GAAGGTGGCCTGTGAGGGTTGCTGGAGGTATCAGAAGTGCGAATGCTGACATAAGTAACGATAAAGCGGGTGAAAAGCCCGCTCGCCGGAAGACCAAGGGTTCCTGTCCAACGTTAATCGGGGCAGGGTGAGTCGACCCCTAAGGCGAGGCCGAAAGGCGTAGTCGATGGGAAACGGGTTAATATTCCCGTACTTGGTGTTACTGCGAAGGGGGGACGGAGAAGGCTATGTTGGCCGGGCGACGGTTGTCCCGGTTTAAGCGTGTAGGTGTGTGTTCCAGGTAAATCCGGTTCACTTTAACACTGAGGCGTGACGACGAGGCACTACGGTGCTGAAGCAACAAATGCCCTGCTTCCAGGAAAAGCCTCTAAGCATCAGGTAACATCAAATCGTACCCCAAACCGACACAGGTGGTCAGGTAGAGAATACCAAGGCGCTTGAGAGAACTCGGGTGAAGGAACTAGGCAAAATGGTGCCGTAACTTCGGGAGAAGGCACGCTGACACGTAGGTGAAGTGATTTACTCATGGAGCTGAAGTCAGTCGAAGATACCAGCTGGCTGCAACTGTTTATTAAAAACACAGCACTGTGCAAACACGAAAGTG
>NZ_JAMNDD010000044.1:0-136 GCF_051812965.1 Salmonella sp. NW1250
GTCTGTCCAACTGGCTGCGCCGCTACTCAGCCCATCCCTGGGCCTCGCCCCTTCGGGGCCAGAGCAAGCTCTGTTCAAAAACGCTCCCGGCGTTTTTGTGTCGAACCCCGGTCGGTGGTTCTCATCCCCCCTTAGT
>NZ_JAMNDD010000044.1:236-570 GCF_051812965.1 Salmonella sp. NW1250
TTGGGGGATACATATAAGCAAAAAGCCCGTACTTCTGTACAGGCTCTCAACTTAAATATGGCGGTGAGGGGGGGATTGACTCGCTTTGCTCGCCCCTTCGGGGCAGCCCGTTCGCTGTGCGCCCGGTCTGTCCAACTGGCTGCGCCAGTTGTCGAACCCCGGTCGGTGGTTCTCATCCCCCCTTAGTTTGGGGGATACATATAAGCAAAAAGCCCGTACTTCTGTACAGGCTCTCAACTTAAATATGGCGGTGAGGGGGGGATTCGAACCCCCGATACGTTGCCGTATACACACTTTCCAGGCGTGCTCCTTCAGCCACTCGGACACCTCACCA
>NZ_JAMNDD010000045.1:0-544 GCF_051812965.1 Salmonella sp. NW1250
AATTTGAGAGACTCACGAACAACTTTCGTTGTTCTGTGTTTCAATTTTCAGCTTGATCCAGATTTTTAAAGAGCAAAACTTCGCAGTGAACCCTTTCAGGTACACTCTGAAGTATTTTTTCGTAAACACTCACGAGATGGTGGAGCTATGCGGGATCGAACCGCAGACCTCCTGCGTGCAAAGCAGGCGCTCTCCCAGCTGAGCTATAGCCCCATCGTGTAGTCAGAACCTCTTTACCGATAATTTTTCCTGAGACAAGGCGTGGAATAACGAAGCATACATCAGTATGTGAGTTATTTCACAACGCAGTATTCAGGGAAAATCTGGTAGGCCTGAGTGGACTTGAACCACCGACCTCACCCTTATCAGGGGTGCGCTCTAACCACCTGAGCTACAAGCCTGTAGAGGTTTTACTGCTCGTTTTTCATCAGACAATCTGTGTGAGCACTGCAAAGTACGCTTCTTTCAGGTAAGGAGGTGATCCAACCGCAGGTTCCCCTACGGTTACCTTGTTACGACTTCACCCCAGTCATGAATCACAAAG
>NZ_JAMNDD010000046.1:0-512 GCF_051812965.1 Salmonella sp. NW1250
GTAACTTCACCGATCAGAATCTTGGTGGTTTCTGGTACGGAGAAGCCTGCCAGTTCAGCGATTTTGTAGGCTGGCTGGCCGACGATAGCGGCGTTCAGAGCGCCATTTTTGAGCAATACTCCGCCTACAGCTTTCCTCTCTTTTTTATTCAGAATCACCGCGCCGCATTTCGCAAAACGCTCGCGAACGGCATCATAGACGGAGTCAACAACGACAACAGACTGTTCAGAAGCACAGATTACGCCGTTATCGAAGGTTTTCGACATCAGGATTGACGCCACAGCGCGTTTAATGTCAGCAGTTTCATCAATCACTACCGGAGTGTTACCTGCGCCTACGCCGATAGCCGGTTTGCCGGAGCTGTATGCTGCTTTAACCATGCCTGGACCACCCGTCGCAAGGATCAGGTTAATATCCGGGTGGTGCATCAGCGCGTTAGACAGTTCTACGGAAGGTTGATCGATCCAGCCAATCAGATCTTTCGGCGCGCCGGCAGCGATAGCCGCTTGCAG
>NZ_JAMNDD010000047.1:0-508 GCF_051812965.1 Salmonella sp. NW1250
TCCGCCATCGGCTGCCTTGCCAGTTTCGGATAGATACAGGACGAACCGAGAAACAGCAGTTTGTTCACGTTGTGCAGATGCGCGGCGTGAATAATGTTGCTCTCTATCATCATGTTTTCATAAATAAAATCCGCCGGATACGTGTTGTTGGCAACAATGCCGCCCACTTTCGCCGCCGCCAGATAAACCTGGTCGATACCCGCTCCGGCAAAGAACGCCTGTACCGCGCGCCCGTCGAGCAGATCCAGCTCATCGCGGGTGCGCAGCACCAGTTCCACGTCGCCGCGCTGCGCAAGCTGCCGTACAATGGCGGAGCCCACCATCCCGCGATGGCCCGCCACAAAAATTCGTTGCTTATTCATTCTCAGGACTCCAGCGCGATGGCCACCTCGTAACCGTGAGATTTCAGCAGTGAGTGTTTTTTCGCGGCTTCCAGATCGTTCGCCACCATCTCGGAGACCATCTCCGACAGGGTGATTTCCGGTTTCCAGCCCAGTTTCTCATGCGC
>NZ_JAMNDD010000048.1:0-505 GCF_051812965.1 Salmonella sp. NW1250
GCGCATGAGAAACTGGGCTGGAAACCGGAAATCACCCTGTCGGAGATGGTCTCCGAGATGGTGGCGAACGATCTGGAGGCCGCGAAAAAACACTCACTGCTGAAATCTCACGGATTCGATGTAAATTTATCTTTGGAATGACCATGACCAAGCAACGAATTTTTGTGGCGGGCCATCGCGGGATGGTGGGCTCCGCGATTGTACGGCAGCTTGCGCAGCGCGGCGACGTGGAGCTGGTGCTGCGCACCCGCGATGAGCTGGATCTGCTCGACGGGCGCGCGGTACAGGCGCTCTTTGCCGGGGTGGGTATCGACCAGGTTTATCTGGCGGCGGCGAAAGTGGGCGGCATTGTCGCCAACAACACGTATCCGGCGGATTTTATCTATGAAAACATGATGATAGAGAGCAACATTATTCACGCCGCGCACCTGCACAACGTGAACAAACTGCTGTTTCTCGGTTCGTCCTGTATCTATCCGAAACTGGCAAGGCAGCCGATGGCGGA
>NZ_JAMNDD010000049.1:0-443 GCF_051812965.1 Salmonella sp. NW1250
ACCCCCGCCGAACCGATAAGCGGGTTGATTTTGTTCTTACTGCACAGGTTCAGCAGCTTCGCCATCAGCACCCCGGCCGCCGTCCCAATACCAAAGGCAATCACCCCCAGCAGCAGAATGCCCAGCGTCTGCGGCTGCAGGAACTTGTCCGCCACCAGCTTGGCCCCCACCGACAGCCCGAGGAAGATGGTGACGATGTTAATCAGCCCGTTCTGTACCGTGTCGCTCAGACGCTCCACCACGCCGCTTTCACGCATCAGGTTGCCAAAGCAGAACATCCCCAGCAGCGGCGCGGCGTCCGGCAGCAGCAGCGCCACCAGTAGTAACAGCACCACCGGGAACAGGATTTTTTCCCGCTTACTCACCGTGCGCAGCTGCACCATGCGGATTTTCCGCTCCGTCTCCGTGGTCAGCGCCTTCATAATCGGCGGCTGGATTAACGG
>NZ_JAMNDD010000050.1:0-431 GCF_051812965.1 Salmonella sp. NW1250
ATGGCGCGGCTGGCGCTGGGGCTGCGCACCCGCCTGCAGAATGATGCCGGCAATGTTGAGGGCTGGCTCATGCTGGGACGCATCGGTATGGTACTGGGTAATGCCGGTACCGCCACCGGGGCGTATGCGAACGCCTACCGCCTGGACCCGAAAAACCGCGATGCGGCGCTGGGCTACGCGGAGGCGCTGACGCGCTCGTCCGACCCGGAGGATAACCGCCGCGGCGGGGAGCTGCTGCGCCGGCTGGTGAGCCGCGACCACACGGATATCCGGGTGTTAAGCCTGTATGCGTTCAGCGCCTTTGAGCAGCAGCGCTTTGGTGAGGCGGTGGCGGCCTGGGAGATGATGCTGAAGCTGCTGCCGGCGGGTGACGCCCGGCGGGCGGTGATAGAGCGCAGTATCCGGCTGGCGCAGGAGAAATAAGACCCTGA
>NZ_JAMNDD010000051.1:0-428 GCF_051812965.1 Salmonella sp. NW1250
GTGCCGGCCTGCGCGGCGCGGATTTCGGTTTCCATCTTCATGGCTTCCAGAATCAGCAGCACGTCGCCTTCGGCCACCGTCTGGCCCTCGGTGGCAATCACCTTCCAGATGTTGCCCGCCAGCGGCGCGGTGACCGGGGTGCCGGCGCCTGCGGGGGCGGCTGCCTGAACCGGTGCGGAAGACGGGGTGGCAGCAGTCAGCTGGCTGATATCGCCGCCGTCGCTGACCTTCACCACAAAGGCTTTGCCCTCCACTTCCACGGTGTAGATACCGGAGGCGGCAGGCTTCTCTGCTTTTGCCACCGGCTGCGCGGCTTCCGCCTGCGGCAGTGGCTCAAACGCCGCCGGGTTGTGGCGATTCTCAAGGAATTTGAGACCAATCTGCGGGAACAGCGCCACGGTGAGGACGTCGTCAATGGCGTTTCCCGC
>NZ_JAMNDD010000052.1:0-428 GCF_051812965.1 Salmonella sp. NW1250
TGGCGATTCTCAAGGAATTTGAGACCAATCTGCGGGAACAGCGCCACGGTGAGGACGTCGTCAATGGCGTTTCCCGCCAGAGTGATGCACTTCTCCTGCGCCTGGCGCCTGACGTCCGCTTCCAGTTCAGCCAGCTCCGGCTTCAGCAGGTCCGCCGGACGGCAGGTCACCGGGGCAGCCCCTTCCAGCACGCGGGCCTGCAGTGCCGCGTTCACCGGCACCGGCGTGTGGCCGTACTCGCCCTTCAGTATCCCGGCGGTCTCTTTGGCAATGGTTTTGTAGCGTTCGCCGGTCAGCACGTTGAGCACCGCCTGGGTGCCGACAATCTGCGAGGTGGGGGTCACCAGCGGAATAAAGCCGAGGTCCTCGCGCACGCGGGGGATTTCCGCCAGCACCTGGTCGAGTTTGTCCGCCGCGTTCTGCTGCTT
>NZ_JAMNDD010000053.1:0-407 GCF_051812965.1 Salmonella sp. NW1250
CGCACGCGGGGGATTTCCGCCAGCACCTGGTCGAGTTTGTCCGCCGCGTTCTGCTGCTTCAGCTGGCTTTCGAGGTTGGTCAGCATTCCGCCCGGTACCTGGGCCACCAGAATACGGCTGTCGTAGCCTCTCAGCTGGCCTTCAAAGGCGTGGTATTTTTTGCGCACCTCGCGGAAGTACGCTGCGATGCTCTCCAGCTTCAGGATATCCAGCCCGGTGTCGTGTTGCGTTCCGGCGAGAGTGGCGACCAGCGCTTCGGTGGCCGGATGGCCGTAGGTGGCGCTCATGGAGGAAATCGCCGTGTCCACGCCGTCGACGCCCGCCTCGATAGCCTTCAGCAGCGCCATCTCCGCCATCCCGGTGGTGGCGTGACAGTGCAGGTGCAGGCGCACCTCAAAACGTTTTTT
>NZ_JAMNDD010000054.1:0-365 GCF_051812965.1 Salmonella sp. NW1250
GCCGTAGTGCGTCTCCGTGTTGCCGCTGATGACCCGCGTCAGCTGCCCCTGCGCGTTCCACTCCAGTTGCTGGTCGCGCCGCGTGGTCAGCTCGCCCCACTCGTTATAACCGTAACGGTCACGACCACAGCCCGGCAGCCGGTTGTTCATCACCGGACCCTGCCCTTCGTTATCCAGCAGGTTGCCCGCCTTATCGTAATAATAACGGTCATGGTCATACATCTGACCTGAGCGCCCGGTCAGGTAACCGCTTCTGTCATAGCTGTACACCACGCTGCCACGCAGGCCGTCGTCAATCGTGCCCACCTCGCCGTGGTTGTTCCAGTAATAGTCCCTCGACGTCACGCAGCCCTGCCGCGCCGGGC
>NZ_JAMNDD010000055.1:0-364 GCF_051812965.1 Salmonella sp. NW1250
CACCGAGGAAGGCGTTGGCAAACGCGATACCGGCGATAGTCGCTGCACTGTGAACACGTTCACGCGCAACCGGGTTTCTAGACCCTTCGTGGTAAGACGTCGGCAGGTTTTCTTTCAGCAGTTTCAGGGCCTGCAGAGCCTGACCGTCAGAGAACTCAGAAGCCAGTACGGAAACATAAGCTTCCAGAGCGTGAGTTACCGCATCCAGACCACCGAACGCACACAGGGACTTCGGCATATCCATCACCAGGTTGGCGTCGACAATCGCCATATCCGGGGTCAGGGCGTAGTCAGCCAGCGGATATTTCTGACCGGTTGCATCGTCGGTCACAACCGCAAACGGTGTGACTTCAGAACCGGTACC
>NZ_JAMNDD010000056.1:0-362 GCF_051812965.1 Salmonella sp. NW1250
TGGCGATTCTCAAGGAATTTGAGACCAATCTGCGGGAACAGCGCCACGGTGAGGACGTCGTCAATGGCGTTTCCCGCAAGCTGGATGCCCTTCTCCTGCGCCTGGCGCCTGACGTCCGCTTCCAGTTCAGCCAGTTCCGGTTTGAGTAAATCCGCCGGACGGCAGGTCACCGGGGCTGCCCCTTCCAGCACGCGGGCCTGCAGTGCCGCGTTCACCGGCACCGGGGTGTGGCCGTATTCGCCTTTCAGAATGCCCGCCGTTTCTTTGGCAATGGTTTTGTAGCGTTCGCCGGTCAGGACGTTGAGCACCGCCTGGGTGCCGACAATCTGCGAGGTGGGGGTCACCAGCGGGATAAAGCCGAG
>NZ_JAMNDD010000057.1:0-330 GCF_051812965.1 Salmonella sp. NW1250
GATAGAGTACTCGGCTACGAACCGAGCGGTCGGAGGTTCGAATCCTCCCGGATGCACCATATTCTCCGTACTTTCAGTGATGAAGATACGGATAAGATAGCGGTAATCACCGCTGGCACCAGGAAGGATAACGTTGCGTCAGCAACGGCCCGAAGGGCGAGCCGTAAGGCGAGTAATCCTCCCGGATGCACCATCTCTTACTTGATACGGCTTTCACCGCGGTATCAATATCAGCAGTAAAGCAAGTTTCCCAATGCATCCGTAGCTCAGCTGGATAGAGTACTCGGCTACGAACCGAGCGGTCGGAGGTTCGAATCCTCCCGGATGCAC
>NZ_JAMNDD010000058.1:0-317 GCF_051812965.1 Salmonella sp. NW1250
CGCAGCGATGCGTTGAGCTAACCGGTACTAATGAACCGTGAGGCTTAACCTTACAACGCCGAAGATGTTTTGGCGGTTGAGAGATGATTTTCAGCACTGATTCCGGATTTTCGGGAACGAAAGATTTTACGCTGAGGCAAGGCGGCAAATGAAGGAAAGGAAGGAGCATACAGAAGTATGTGACTGACTTTACGAATGCAGCCAACGCAGCATCGGTGTAAAAGATTCGTTTCCGGCAACAGAATTTGCCTGGCGGCCGTAGCGCGGTGGTCCCACCTGACCCCATGCCGAACTCAGAAGTGAAACGCCGTAGCGCC
>NZ_JAMNDD010000059.1:0-314 GCF_051812965.1 Salmonella sp. NW1250
GAAGTGAAACGCCGTAGCGCCGATGGTAGTGTGGGGTCTCCCCATGCGAGAGTAGGGAACTGCCAGGCATCAAATTAGAAGTATGGCATTAACTTTCGGGGCAGTTCACTACTCGACAGAGAGTAGGACAAAAGCGAAAGCTTTTGAACGTTGCGAAGCAACGGCCCGAAGGGTGAATCACGAAGTGATTCATAAACTGCCAGGCATCAAATTAAGCAGTAAGCCGGTCATAGACTGGTGGTTGTAAAAGAATTCGGTGGAGCGGTAGTTCAGTTGGTTAGAATACCTGCCTGTCACGCAGGGGGTCGCGGGTT
>NZ_JAMNDD010000060.1:0-314 GCF_051812965.1 Salmonella sp. NW1250
TGCGGCTGCAGGAACTTATCCGCCACCAGCTTCGCGCCCACCGACAGCCCGAGGAAGATGGTGACGATATTAATCAGACCGTTCTGTACCGTGTCGCTCAGACGCTCCACCACCCCGCTTTCACGCATCAGATTGCCAAAGCAGAACATCCCCAGCAGCGGTGCGGCGTCCGGCAACAGCAGGGCCACCAGCATGAGCAGCACCACCGGGAAGAGGATTTTTTCCCGCTTGCTGACGGTGCGCAGCTGCACCATGCGGATTTTCCGCTCCGTCTCCGTGGTCAGCGCCTTCATAATCGGCGGCTGGATTAACGG
>NZ_JAMNDD010000061.1:0-309 GCF_051812965.1 Salmonella sp. NW1250
CGCAGCGATGCGTTGAGCTAACCGGTACTAATGAACCGTGAGGCTTAACCTTACAACGCCGAAGATGTTTTGGCGGTGAGAGACGATTTTCAGCTCAGATTCAGAGTCCGAAGGATTTTACGCTGAGACAAGGCGGC
This sequence comes from Salmonella sp. NW1250, assembly GCF_051812965.1. Classification (NCBI taxonomy): domain Bacteria; kingdom Pseudomonadati; phylum Pseudomonadota; class Gammaproteobacteria; order Enterobacterales; family Enterobacteriaceae; genus Salmonella; species Salmonella sp. NW1250. The sequence goes on from NZ_JAMNDD010000061.1 coordinate 138, forward strand.
AAACGCAGCGACGGAAGGAGCATACAGAAGTATGTGACTGACGCTCGCAAGAGCAGCCAACGCCGTATCAGTGTAAAAGACACAGGACAGAGCACAAAGAATTTGCCTGGCGGCACTAGCGCGGTGGTCCCACCTGACCCCATGCCGAACTCAGAAGTGAAACGCCGTAGCG
>NZ_JAMNDD010000062.1:0-307 GCF_051812965.1 Salmonella sp. NW1250
TGGAGCGGGAAACGAGACTCGAACTCGCGACCCCGACCTTGGCAAGGTCGTGCTCTACCAACTGAGCTATTCCCGCATAATCTTCGTCTTTCGAACCGCTACTGCGTTGGCTGCCTTCACTCGCCTGAGTCACTTACTTCAGTAAGCTCCTGAGGACTCATTCAGTTGCCGCCTTGTCGCAATTCGAAATCCTGCGATTGGTGGTCTGTACTTAACAAGTACTTTCAAACTTGGAGCGGGAAACGAGACTCGAACTCGCGACCCCGACCTTGGCAAGGTCGTGCTCTACCAACTGAGCTATTCCCGC
>NZ_JAMNDD010000063.1:0-277 GCF_051812965.1 Salmonella sp. NW1250
CTTTTCACCCGCTTTATCGTTACTTATGTCAGCATTCGCACTTCTGATACCTCCAGCAACCCTCACAGGCCACCTTCACAGGCTTACAGAACGCTCCCCTACCCAACGAACGTATCCTTAAACCGACTCGACTTTGTATACGCTTTGACGTCGCTTCGCTCCGTCAATCGTAACCCGCTGAATCGCTTTAAGTGATACGTTCGCTGCCGCAGCTTCGGTGCATGGTTTAGCCCCGTTACATCTTCCGCGCAGGCCGACTCGACCAGTGAGCTATTAC
>NZ_JAMNDD010000064.1:0-267 GCF_051812965.1 Salmonella sp. NW1250
CCTCCGGCTCCCCTATTCGGTTAACCTTGCTACAGAATATAAGTCGCTGACCCATTATACAAAAGGTACGCAGTCACCCCACCACTAAGCCCCCTCTGCTTCTTTTGAGGTTGAACGTCGCTTTCGCTCCGTTAACCGTATCCTCAGCAAAGGATGCGTATGTGGAGTTCACCACTGGCTTAGTGGTGGGGCTCCCACTGCTTGTACGTACACGGTTTCAGGTTCTTTTTCACTCCCCTCGCCGGGGTTCTTTTCGCCTTTCCCTCA
>NZ_JAMNDD010000065.1:0-238 GCF_051812965.1 Salmonella sp. NW1250
TGCTCAGTACGCAATTCTTTATCGCATCAGCGGCGTTGCCTGCGCTCGTAAAGTCAGTCACATACTTCTGTATGCTCCTTCCTTTCCTTCGCTTGCCGCCTTGCTGCTGCGCAAATTATTGCGTACTCAACTCTGAATCAGTGCTGAAAATCGTCTCTCATCCGCCAAAACATCTTCGGCGTTGTAAGGTTAAGCCTCACGGTTCATTAGTACCGGTTAGCTCAACGCATCGCTGCGC
>NZ_JAMNDD010000066.1:0-218 GCF_051812965.1 Salmonella sp. NW1250
CCGGATTTCACCACCTGGCCGCTGCCGCTGATGGCGTTGTCAAAATCACCGCCGGTGTTCAGTTCCAGCACGGCGTTATCGGTGACGTCACCGGTGCCCAGCGCGTTTACATCGTTGGCGACCAGCGTGCCGCTGCTGATAAGGGTGCCGCCGGTGTAAGAATTGGCGCCGGAGAGTGTGAGCGTCTCGTCGCCGGATTTCACCACCTGGCCGCTGCC